>NZ_LWFU01000700.1:0-813 GCF_001635135.1 Oleiphilus sp. HI0080 | reverse complement strand
CGACAGCAAAGCCGGGTTCTGCGTGTCAGGGTATGTTTGGTATTGAACCGCAATTAGTGGATACAAATAGCGATATTCTTGAAGGTACTGCAAGCGGTCACCTTGTTATTCTCGATTCATGGCCTGGCCAAGCGCGAACAATTTGGCGCGATCATGCCCGTTTTATTGAAACCTACTTTAGTCAGCATGAAGGCATGTACTTCACGGGCGATGGTGCTCGACGCGATGAAGATGGTTATTTTTGGATTACTGGACGTGTGGATGACGTACTTAATGTCTCTGGGCATAGACTTGGTACGGCGGAACTGGAAAGTGCATTGGTTTCGCACCCTGATGTGGCTGAGGCGGCTGTGGTTGGCTTTCCGCACGATATCAAAGGTGAAGCGATATACGTCTATGTGACACCCATGGCTGGAACCGAGCTAGCGCAAAACGCGACGGACTTATTGAAGCAACATGTGCGCGTTGAGATGGGGCCGGTTGCCACTCCGGATTGTATTCAATGGGTTGAAGCTCTCCCGAAGACCCGTTCGGGTAAAATTATGCGCCGAATTTTGCGTAAAATCGCCGCCAACGAGTTTGATAATTTGGGCGATACCTCTACCCTGAATGATCCAAGTGTGGTCGATGCCTTGATAGAGGGGCGCCAAGAGACATAGTCCGATTTCCGTGCCAGATACGGTAGCCTTTTCAGGGAGGAAAAGGCTATGCTTACGGCTATAGCAGTCGTGCTTTGAAGGACATAATAATGTATAAAATCCACATCGCGGATGACCACCCCCTTTTTCGAAATGCCTTATTGGGTGTGTTAAA
>NZ_LWFU01000699.1:0-1250 GCF_001635135.1 Oleiphilus sp. HI0080 | reverse complement strand
GCATTGTTCTCACAGACAGCCATTTTAATCAGTGGTGGGATACCGCTCATGCCTGCATCGCGGGCTTCGTCTCCGTCCCACCACAGTAAGTTGGGAATCGTTCCGGGGGTGGAATCCACTAATGGTAAATTGTAGCGATTAATCTCAGCAAAAACGTTAGGTTGAGTGGAGTGAACCCAGGCACCACCGAGCTCAAACAGTTTTCCATCGCGCTTTACCGTAAATGTGCGTCCGCCAAGGCGATTGCGGGCCTCTAATATCAATACTGATAACCCGGCTTGCCTAAGTTCTCGAGCCGCGGTAACTCCAGCGAAACCGCCACCAATGACAATGACATCATAGTCATATTTATCGCTTTCTGTGTCTGTGGAGCCCTTATTAGTCGCTGCATTAACGCTGATATTGGCCCCTGCAGTTAGGGCAACAGCACCGAGAGCTCCCAAACCATTTTTTAAGATGCTGCGTCGATTCAGGCCTTGCTTGCTTGTTTGATTATCTTTCTTAGCCACGATAAACACCTCTTTATAAATATTGATCAATGTTTTTACACGGCTTATTAATATTGGTCAATATCTAATATACTGTCGCCATTGAGTGAGTTGTTATTGAGTTTGGGTATTAACGAGTATGCCAAAAATTGTAGACCATGAAGAAAGGCGCGCGGCGATTGCCCGAGGGGCGGTAGAGGCCATCGCTAAATACGGTATTCACAAGGTGACCATGATCAAGTTTGCCGAAGCTGGGGGCTGTACAGAGGGCATGGTCAATTATTATTTTGATAATAAAGATCATGTACTCCAGGCCGCATTAGAGCAAGTGATCGAATCCACCAAGGAGCGTTTGGAACAAGCGATACAAGCTAACCCGAACGATCTGGAGGGCTTGTTGTTACAAACTTTACCTATCAACGAAACCGTGCAAAAAGAATTCTGTGTCTGGCGAGACTTTTGGCAGCGAGCCAGAGATTCCCGGGCCTTACAAGAGACCCAGGCGCGTTGGATAAAGGATTGGGTGGCAGGAATTTCTGGTTTTATCGAGCAGGCTAAGGCGACAGGTGAATTCAGACAGGATTTAGACGTGCAATTAGAAGCTGAAATGCTCGCCACTTATGTGGGGTCCTGGGGATTTTCCGTCTTAAAAAGACATAATCCTCTACAGCCCCCGTGGCTCCTGGCCTCCAGCGGGGTATTAACTTCCTCCTAGCCCTTAACTTGTCCCTTTCGGTTATTATGCTGAGCTTTTTAGGCATC
>NZ_LWFU01000698.1:0-2059 GCF_001635135.1 Oleiphilus sp. HI0080 | reverse complement strand
ATACTCTCCATCATACGCATGACCGGTTTCAAGGTTCGATAGGCGATCAGCTTTGGAATCGAATTGACAATACCGACATTGAAGACGACTGGCGCCCCCAACGACTCGTTCTTTACACGCTGCGTCAACTCAGCGCCGAGGTTAAAAATCTCGTCTGCATACTGCTCGACAATACGTCCGGTATCGGTGATTGCGAGCCCTCTTCCTACGCGCGTGAAGAGCGGCTCCCCGATTGAATCCTCCAGCATTTTTAGTTGTCCGCTAATGGTCTGCGGAGCAAGATGCAGAACATCCGCTGCCCGCGCCACACTTCCCTCCTGAGCAACAGTCCAAAAGTACAGAAGATGGTTGTAATTCAAATGGCGCATAATGAGTCCTCGTAATGCAATGGGCAGTCTAGCCTGAACAATGAACACTAGAAATACGATTATTTAAATCAAATAGATCGTCTTTTTCGATCTATTATTAATAACAATAGTGGCTGAGCATGCTTAGCTTATATAAAAGGATTTACGTTAGGAGTAGCACTTGCAGACTTGGTGGAAAGAGAAAAAAGCGTGGCAAAACAATAGTATTCGTTCGTCAGCCAAAAGCGCAGTTTATGTGCTTTGGGGTTTTACCATATTCTGGAATCTAATCAGCTACACGCCTTTCCTAGGTGAAGACAATATTTTATCTGAAATTTCCCGTAAACCTGAGGCCGCGGTAGTATTTTTGTTTCCGATCATTGGGCTCGTGATGCTTGGCCTAAGTATCCGGGCCACACGACAATGGAAACGGTTTGGTCAAACACCGCTACTCATGGATCCTTTTCCGGGATGCATAGGTGGACAGGTCGGTGGCCAAGTTTCTCTTCGGCTACCTTACTCAAAAGCCCACAAATTTGACGTGACGCTTTCCTGTCGCAAGAGTTATATCACCGGTTCAGGAAAGAATCGCCGACGCACAGAAAGCATCATTTGGCAGTCCGAAGGCGTAGCTCATCATGAACGCGGTCCTCACGGTACGCGCTTGTCTTTTCGGTTTGATGTTCCCGAAGACAAACCCGAAGCAACACCTGACGATCAACAGACTTATGTTCTTTGGAAAGTAAATATCAATGGCGCGCTAAGAGGCGCCGATTTTGAACGCGAATACATCATTCCGGTCTTTAAATCGGAAGCACCAGTATTTTCCAGTATCAACGAAGGAACGGAGCATCACCCACTCACGCAGTCTCAAGCCGAAGAAGGTGTATACAGCGTGGCTCAAATTCAAACCGTTGACGGCGGCGTTGAGGCCTTTTTTCCTTCGTTTCAAAGACCGGTTCCAGGAATTTCGCTAAGCCTGTTTGGTGCCCTTTTCACCGCTGCGGGTTTGTTTGCCGGAAATATGGGCGCGCCACTTCTCTTCCCTATCGTATTTTCGGCGGTCGGCCTCGGCATATTCTTCGGGGGCATATTTTATCTGGCGAAGTCCCTCCGTGTTCAGGTTAACTCCCAAGGAATCAAAGCACGCCGATTCTTGTTTGGTTACCCGATTACAACTCGCATCATAGACAAAGACATATTGAAGTCGATTGATATCGTTCAAACCAGCACAATGCAGCATGGCAATAAAACCACTGTGGTTTATCAAGTAGTTGCCTCAAGCCATGCAGGAAAAAAAGCAAAACTAGCTGAACGCTTAACGAAGCGGACGGAAGCCGAGCGCCTTAAAGAGATGTATGAGATGTATTTGGGGTGAGCCCTCTTCGGCGAAATGATGAGCAGCATCTTAATTCGCTCATTCGAATTCTGTGCACGCGATTGATTTGCATCAAAACGCATCAACCAAGAAGCCTCTAGAATCGCGCGCAATTTAATTTGCTCGAATTTGAGGCCACGCTAATGAAATCTGTCGAACTGCTCTCGCCTGCAGGCTCTATTCAAAATATGGAATACGCATTCGCCTATGGGGCAGATGCCGTCTATGCCGGACAACCTCGCTATAGTCTTCGGGTGCGCGAGAACGAGTTCAACAAGATAGAAAACCTCGCGCGCGGCGTGAAGATCGCGCATTCTCTTGGCAAGCAGTTTTA
>NZ_LWFU01000697.1:0-3210 GCF_001635135.1 Oleiphilus sp. HI0080 | reverse complement strand
CGTTTCGTGAAACCAATTACCGACCAGAGATTTTCTATCAAACGCCCATCAACCTCCCCGATCTGAATGGTGCGTTCTTCTTCCGAACCGGTTTTGAGCACGAGAGCAACGGGCGTAGTCAGCTACTTAGCCGTAGCTGGAATCGAGCCTATGTTGGACTTGGCTTCATTCGACCGAACTGGGCCATTTATATACAGCCCTGGTACAGAATACCGGAAGATGAAAAGGTGGATGATGGCGATCCCTCAACGCCGCCTCCTGCAAAAGGCGACGACAACCCGGATATCGAAGACTATTACGGCCATTTTGAGCTGAAAGCGGCGTACGAGCGATCAGACTATCAAATTGGTACACTTATTCGGAGCAATACGAAAACGCACAAAGGCGCTTTCGAGCTATCTTACAGCTTTCCACTTCATGGTCGTCTACGTGGCCTTGTCCAATATTTTGATGGATATGGAGAGAGCTTGATTGACTACAACTATCGCATGCAACGTTACAGTGTAGGCATTTTGTTGACGGACTTTCTTTAAGAGATCTCAAGACGATCTCACGCCGTATTCTTTACTCTAAACTGAATAGGACTCGCAGACCATGCAAACCGTTTCTTCTGCATTAAACGCGACAATGACATGGGGGGCCGCTCCGTTTGTCATTCTGTCTCTACTCGCATGGCTCGTACCAGAGCAATATTTGCTGCATGTGCAAATTGGCTTTCTTGCTTATAGCATAATGATCTTTAGTTTCATGACGGGAATAATTTGGGGTGGACGTTTGATGACCCCTAGTTCGGAGGATGATCGTCCAAAGAGCTTCCTGCTCGCCATTGGTAGCTTTCTATTTGTACTATGCGTCGCTGTACTAACGTACTTGGCTGGCTCACTTGTCGGTTTCGTGATGCTTACTGCTGCATACCTTGCTTTACCGTCGATCGAGAAAATCTCAGAGTTGCGTTTTCCAGCGAATTATTTGGAACTGCGACGAAAGATAAATCGAACCGTTGTTGTAAGCCATGTTGTGATCTGCGTCCATGCGATTCAGCCGCATGTTGCTTGAGCCGCAGTCTGAACTCATCAGTCGCGTGGTTAGTCAGCCCTAAGCTTAAGGCACGTTACTAGACCTAAGCCGCGCTGCAACTCATGTTTGGACGCGTCGCCTTCTCAATGCGTCGCATCGGCATCGCGTCAACAAGCCGCAACAAATCGTTCGCATTCAATGGCATGTGCGCTCTCAGCTTCACCCTGCCGTCTTTACCTACTAACACCAGCAGCTCGGAGTACGCTCCAACCTCCAGCTCATCTCTCAAGAACGACACATCTTCGTTGGTGAGCATGTCGCCATCGATCACCGCATTTCCATTACCATTGCCAACGACCGTCAAAACCTCAATGTCACGCTTATAAAATTCGCATTCGAACTGTGCAAATGCCGAAAGCTGCTGGAGAAATTTAGGATGTGTTGAGGAACTTGTGAACAATAAGATTGGTCGTGTATCAAATAGATAGCCGTCTAAAGAGCCTGCTGCGACGTTAGAAGACGTAAAAATGAAAGACAAACACAAAATGCGAAACAAAGAACGTACTTGCATAGCGGTCACCTCTTTAAACCGAAGTCTCCAGGTAAGTACTCCTCTTCTTAGTCGATAAGATTACCTAAGACCAAAGAAAACCGTTCAATTTTTTGTAAGTTCTTGTGACCTAAATGAATGGCCTGAGCGCAGTGGATCGCTTTTTACATGCTCTTGAACGACCTAGAAACAAAAAAAGCGCGTTTAATTAGGGCTCGTTTGACGAGCATGATGCCCTTGCTTTCGCCGTTAACGATTGCCTCAACGAATCGAGTGCGGACATGTTAAGTCAGACCAGCTGTGGGTGCCGTCAGTTCGCAGCCGCGTTTAATCAGCGCGTACTTAGCTGTTGGTATGTCACCAAAATGAATAAGTTTCGCGTAAGGGTGCTCAAGACACCTTTAAGGACGACGGCAATTGGGTAAGACGCCCTTTTCAAGCGCCGCCTGATACACAGAGTTCGCCTGTGGCAGCTCTTGTGTTAACTCTTGAATTCGAGTCTCGTTAGACGGGTGCGTAGACATAAATTCCGGTGGTGCATTCCCACCCGACGCTTTCTTCATTTCTTTCCATAACTCGACGGCCTGCGACGGATCGAAGCCTGCTTTTGCCATTAAATAGAGACCAATCGTGTCCGCCTCACTCTCATGGGTGCGACTATATGGCAGGAGCACACCATACTGTGCTCCCAAGCCGAGGGCGGCGAGCGCGGTAGATTCATATTCATGGCCATCAAGAAGCACCGTAGTGGCCTGCTGTGCCAACTGGCTTGTCATAGAGAGCGAGACACGCTCCGCACCGTGCCGTGCATCAACATGACCGACCTCATGCCCCATCACTGCTGCAAGTTGTGATGGATTCTGAGCAAGCTTTATCATTCCTGTATGCACACCAATTTTCTTGCCGGGCAACGCAAATGCATTTGGCGAGGCATCGTCAAAAACCTTCACTTCCCACGCTTTTGGATCTCGACTATCTGCTAGAAGAATCGCATCAGCAATGCATCGAACATAGGAGTAGGATTCCCCGGACGAGATCGCCTTTTGCTCGCTACTCATTGCCGCAAAAGAGTCTGCTCCCATCTGGTTCATTTGAGCATCACTCACGAGAATTAATTGATTGCGTCCCGTGGGCGAACTGGCACACCCATTCAAAGCTACGAAAAGTGAAACAAGCGTTAGAGTAGTTAAGATCTTCATTGGATTAGTTTTCTGTCAAAAAGCGATGAAATTTGCTTCATATTAACGCCCAATTCAACGATTCGCACGTATAGAGTAATAACAAAACGTTTAAATTTTAATGTATGGGATTCAAAGCGGTATTGAACTATGCACTACGAGCTAATTTACACACAAGATGAACACAAAGGCGAAAGCCTAATTGGAGCGCAAATAGACAAAACCTTTGTACCAAAAAAGCCCGAAGAGAACGAGCAAGGGTTTCTATCACGCTTAAATATCCTAACGCATAGCGACACTGAAGATGCCAACTAACGGTCCAAAGAACGTTAAGGCGAAGGAAGCAACACGCGGGCTGTTGATGCATACCCCTCAAAACGTTTGCTGACAGGATGCAACTGGAACAAATCCCCGTTTAACCCAACGAGAGTGCGTCGAACGCCGCATTCCTTCGCAATTAGACTA
>NZ_LWFU01000696.1:0-5923 GCF_001635135.1 Oleiphilus sp. HI0080 | reverse complement strand
GGTTTTGGGGTTTGGGGTTATTTGAATAGAGATCTGAGTCTAGGAGTTTTGTTCCAGTTTCGTCCTGAAGGCCGAGTCAGGGTCTTTGACTCGCCAAAGACCCCGACACCCCAAAGGCGACCCGAAGCGTCTTCGACGCTCGACGGGATTTATCCCTTCGATGCTGCTCAATGTTTACGAGGCTTCGGGCAGCATTGCTCCGCTCAAGCTTTTCGTCACACCAAAACATAACGAAGTCTCGTAAACACAATTATGTCATCGAAGGGCCTAGTCCCGTCCAAAGAGAAGCGTAGCGGAGCTTTGCGGGTCGCCTTTAGATTGTTAAGACCTTTGGCGAGACAAAGGTCTTAACCCGTCAGCCGCGCGGAAGCGGCAGAAAAGAAACGGATAGCAATGAAGCTAGAAAAGAAACCTAGCCAAAGCAGAATAAGCAAAGCCCATGAGTGGCCTGCCGGCCAGACAAGCTGAATTGCCTGCAAGGCAAGAGAGGGCACCCTGGGGTGGGCGGCAGAAAAGAAACGGATAACAATTCACCAAAACCCAATCGCAACACGCTGCTCACTAGGTAGTCAGTTCAAACAAGCATTAGCGATTCTCAAATCTATTCAAATCAATGATCCCGGCCTTTAAAGGCTGATTCACCAGATACCAGACGTGCAGCCAATCAACATAATCCCAAAACTTCGGATCGGTGCGCCGCACGGCAAAGTCATCTAACAACGATGTATAGTCCTCAGCTGTTTCAAGACTCTGAATGCGCTCTACAAAATGCTCAAACAGCAGCGCATGAACATCAAAGAACACATTTGGATAGCTACCCAATACACCAGGGTATGTTGTTAGAGTGAAGCCTTCAGGCTTAAGCCGCTTTTCTTCCAAAAACAAGGAAGATACATTTTTGTGGAAACGATTGACCGCCATGGAGAACACATGCTGCTGACCGTCATTGAACTTCACACGCACCATAGAAAGCTCTGGCATTTGCGCGACTGCGGGGCCGGCAATGGCTTTTAGTTTGGCGATATCACCTTGCATTCCCTCTGTGCGCGCAATAAGTTCTGGTGGCAGTAACGGCACTTCAGGCAATACTTGAGGCCCCATGTATTCAATCAATTTATCGAACAGCTCTGCTTTGGGATTGTCGCTACTATACTCAATCGTGTTGTTTGGTATTTCAGACTTACGAAGCACCTCAAGATAACTTTCTACTTTCTCTTCCGCACCATCGTACCAGCTCAGTAACTCGCGCTCTGCTGCGTCATCGGGTAGCAACATGAGAAAATTGCTCTCCCCTTCCATGCGCAAAAAATCCATATAGAGACGCGTATTTAACTGATGCCCAAGATTCCCAAACACATCAAAACCCGCGACCAACAAGTAGTGAATGCGCTCTAGCAAGCTATAGCTGATGACCCACGCTGTTTTTGGCTTTGGCCCCTGCAAGCCTTTCACGACCGTCGCATTATCAAAATGCCGAAAAATGGTCAGCGCAGCATTCTGGTTCGGCTGACTTTCTGATTCTTTGAGCTTCTGTCCATTCCATAACGCTCCTAAAGTTAACTCAGCGCCCTCTTTCGACAAGCTATTAATGAAGGCCAGCTTGTCTTTCAGGTGTTGCTCCTGTAACTCAGAGTACTCGGTCCAAACTGAAAATGGTGACGCATTGCTGTCTTGCTCTGCAGGTAAACGCAAATTACGAACTGCTCGCTCAGCACCCGCCGGGTCATAAAGCATGGTTTCAATGTCAGGATCGACAAAGAACACCCAGAAGTGATCTTCAATCACATTGAGCGCCACCTGGCCTCGACAGACCGGACCTTTGATGTAGCCCATAATGGTAAATTCCGCCTCCTCCAGCATGAACTTGTAGCGCGCCTGTGTCGGCAGGTCTTTAAAGGTGGCAAAAGGGTTCGAGGCTAGCTTTACATCATAGCCAGGCAAATTCGTCACTTCGTAGCTGGGCTCTAAAAACCATTGTCGCCATCGCTCCATGCGCCCATCGTTCAACATATATGGCATGTGCGTTTTATCAACAATCGTGCTTCGCACAGGCTTCAAGCGATAATAGAATTGATCCACTCCTGGATCATCAAAGGGCCTGCGAGAGGCGATTTCGTCTATCGGTTCGCCACTAGGACTGCGAGAACGAACAAGCTTGAAATACTGATCGCTCCCTAAGGCTTCAAACCAAAGGTTTCCGAGGTACAAATGCTCAAAGGCGTAGCGAGAGAACAGCTGTTCTTTATTACTTTCTCCGTTGAAGAATGTTTCCCAAAGGGAGATTTCTTTTTGGTACTTTTCACCAAGAGGTTTTAATGGAATCACTGGAGACCCAGCCTCTACCCAGCGCTTAACTGTATCGAAGTCTTCATCACTTATCGCAGGCAAGCCAAATGGCATACCCCACTGTGGATGGTTTGATGCAAAACCTTCGTATTCAGCAATCGTTGGGCACTCCTGAACCCGGGCGGTGCTGAAGTCAAACGCATCTGAATCAAGCTGTTTGGTTTGTGGTAAGGGGTTATTCTTTTTTAACTCGAGCATGCGATATAACAAGCTGCCATACAGGTTAGCGTCCGGTTGCTGATGACGCTCATTCAATACAGGAAAATAACCGCGTTCGCGCCACTCTTGAGTATTTTTCTCGTCAACACCAAGACGAGAAGGCTCTATGGCCAATAAGCGCGTACCATCATAAACGAGTTCGCTACTGGCTCCACGATCCACACCGTCATAAGACGTGAGCTTGAGCTGACAAGGGCCATCGTAACAAGCATGGCAACTCACACAGCGCTTATCAAAAATGGGCTGAATATCACGATGATATTCTGGGATGCCTTGGGTCGTCTGGCTGACACTGCGGTCACGCACTTCTTCCTTGCCCCAAAGCTCATTCAGCTTTTGCTCGGCTACGACAGCGCAACCCACAGCAACGAAAGCGATCATTAAGTATTGAGCTATACGGCTCAGTTTCGCTCGCAGCACGCGCACATCCCTCTCATCGGTCAAAAGTATTCACTTCGCAATAAGATAAGAAATATATAAGAAGATTCAAGAAGGATCACGCTAGAAACCAAAAAAGCTGGCCAAAACGATCGGACTAAACAGGAATACGCAGGTAAAAACGTGAGCCTTGCCCCATTACACTCTCTACGGCCACTTCCCCTTGTAAGCGTTTAGCCAACTCCTGCACGACGGACAACCCCAGTCCAGTTCCCTGTATGTTTTCCACCCCAGCAGTACGATGAAAATCTTTAAACACATCAACTTGCTCGTCGTCTGTCAGCCCTCTGCCTGTATCAATCACAGAGAATTCATAACCACCCTTGAAGGGTTTGGCGACCAGCGTTACTGAGCCTTCTTGCGTATATTTGATGGCGTTATCGAGGAAATTAACCAAAATTTGAGCGAGCTTTGCACGGTCCGTTTCCAGCGTCAGGTCTTCACACTCACAGTGCAACTCCAAAAACTTCTTTGCGGCCAGCGGACTAATTTGCGCGATCAACTCATCACACAATGCCTGCGCACCAAACTTAGACACTGCGAGGATACTTTCACTTAAATTATCCCTTGCTGCATCCAACGTTGTGCTTATCTGATCGGCGAGCTTCATACCACCTTGTTCAATAAGATCTAAGAAGGTCTGCTCTTGCTCATCGACACGATCTTTAAGTCTCGCTTTCAGTATGCCGGCAAAACCAACGAGCGAATTCAGCGGCGAACGAAATTCGTGCGTTAATTTTGCAATTTCTTGCTTACGTGCATCTTCGCGCATTTTCGCAGCGGTATTTTCCAACTCTTTCTCAATCGCCTCACGACGAATTCGCTCAGTGATGTTAGTTGCGATACCGTGCACACGATCCTCACCATCAGCGGTTAAATGATAGAAAAACCACGACCAAACACTCCCGTCCGGTGCAGTGACTTCTATATCGTCCACAGAGCTTTTATTCTCGATGACTTGCGCGAGAAGCTGCTCAAAATTAGTCGGTAATAGCAGCAAACGGCCTTCATCATCATAGCCGATATCGGTCATCAATTCGGTCATTGCTGCGTTACTGAATTCAAGCAAGCCAGATGCTGAAAACTCGGCTAGCGGAAACGGGCTTTTATCAACAAAGTAAGACATGCGATGCAGCTCGTAAAATGTATGCTTGAGCTTACTATCGTCTAAAAATCGTACCAACGAATAACGATGGCCTTCCAGCTCAATGGTTCTGCAAAACAGCTCTGCAGATAGATAGTCGCCTTTCGCATTAACGATCAAGCCCTCAAGATGCGCTTCGGTATTCTCGGAGTTTGAACTTCGATCTAAGTCCTGCGAAGCGTGTTTCTTGTCGCCATCCAAGGGTGCTGTTTGACTGGCGCATAAAGGACAGCTCTCACGTTTATGCGCGAAAGCCCGCGCCGGAGCGCAAAGTTCATCATGAACATGCTTGCCCGAAAGACGACTCACCTTCCAACCGGACCACGTTGTAAATGCGCGAGAACACGCCACGAGCTTTCCTTTCTCGCTGATCAAGGCGATCAGATCAGGCCAATCGTTGATCGTTTCTATCCATTTTTCAAGCATGCAATAAACCCTGCTAGATGTGCTTAGTGCGCCTAGCGCAAGTCGGCTTCAGTGAGATTAAGAACCTGAGCCGGATCAACCCCCGGTTTGCGCCAGTCTATGGCCTTAGCAACCATTCGCGGATGATCTTCTTCCAAGGCGCTCAGATCAACGTCCTCGGTTTTTGGAAGCAAGTTACCCTTGCCATCATAAAAAATCCGTATCGATGGCTGGGCTGGGGCACTCCTGTGACACTCAGTGACAATCGCTTTTTCTCCAGATTTCAATTGAAGCGCAGAACTGATGGGGTAGACACCCATCAAGGTAATCAAACTTTGCACGACGCGAACATCGATCTTCCCGTCCTGCGCATCCTTGTAGAGCTCGCGTAACGCCGATTTTGGGATCATCCCAGAGCAATCGAGCAACTGATGGACAAGTTCGTCATAACGATCCGCAACCACCAGAATCGACCAGAGCAAGTTGTCTTGCATGACTTTTCCCGTCGGATAACCCGAGCCATCCAAGCATTCGTGATGCAGGCCGACAAGACTCTTTATTTGATCGGTCACCCCTTCGCCGCCTTCGATCATACGAACAGACAGCAGAGGATGTTTAGTGACGAGATTACGCTCGGCATCCGTATAGGTTTTGCCCTTACCTAACAAATGCAATGGCAACTTTAACCAACCCACATCATGCACTAGAGCCGCAAAACCAAGCGTCTCTTGCTCGTCCTTCGACACACCCAATGCCTGCCCCATGGCCAACACTAGGCTAAATACAGAGAAAGCATGATCATACAAGCCTTCGTCTTTGCGCTGCATATGCAAGAAAGAGAAAATCGCCTGATTGTTGCGCGCCAAACTTTCTGCAGTTTGCTCAACCAATTCGCTGACTACTTCAACATCCACTGCTTGCCCATTGTTGAGCTGTTCGAAAACACGACTGCACAAGGCTTTGGCCTCTCCATGCAACTTTCTTGCAAATGACAGTTCGGCTTTTAAATCTGTGGGTGCTGCTGTACTTGGCTTGCCATCCACCTGCGAGCCGGCTTGGGTAGATGATGTTTCAGGTGGCTGATCGAAAGCCTGAGCAGACGTTACCGTGCGAGATGTATCCATTGAAGATTCAGGCTGCGAATTGACCGCTTGGTTTTTTTCCTCCTCGCTCGCTAGGTGTTCTTCCACGTTTTCTTCAACTGTCGTTTCAGTCGCGTTCTCAGTGGTCGCATCTAAAACCGACGTTTCTTGAGGGCGATCCTCGCTCGGCTCTTCCGCCTCGACAGCTTCGGGAAGAATATCGCTTTTGTCTCTCTCGATGGTGACTATTCTTACGCCAGAATCAATCAGTTTCTGAACGTCCTGAGGA
>NZ_LWFU01000695.1:0-1598 GCF_001635135.1 Oleiphilus sp. HI0080 | reverse complement strand
TGCAGGTGTTGGCGAGCGTACTCGAGAAGGTAACGATTTCTACCACGAGATGCAGGAAGCAGGCGTTGTTAACTTGGAGAACCCTACGGAATCCAAGGTAGCAATGGTTTACGGACAGATGAACGAGCCGCCAGGAAACAGACTTCGTGTTGCTCTGACCGGTCTGACTATGGCTGAGAAGTTCCGTGATGAAGGTAAAGATGTACTACTGTTCGTAGACAACATCTATCGTTACACGCTAGCGGGTACAGAGGTATCGGCCCTACTTGGTCGTATGCCTTCAGCGGTAGGTTACCAGCCTACACTCGCAGAAGAGATGGGTGTACTTCAAGAGCGCATCACGTCTACGAAGACGGGTTCGATCACGTCAATTCAGGCGGTATACGTACCGGCAGATGACTTGACTGACCCTTCACCAGCAACGACATTCTCGCACCTTGATGCGACTGTCGTATTGAGCCGTGACATTGCATCAAAGGGTATCTACCCTGCAATCGATCCACTTGATTCTACATCACGTCAGCTTGACCCATTAGTAATTGGTCAGGAACATTACGACGTAGCACGTGGTGTTCAGACAGTTCTTCAGCGTTATGCAGAATTGAAAGATATTATCGCGATTCTTGGTATGGACGAGTTATCTGAAGAAGATAAGCAGACGGTTGCTCGTGCACGTAAGATCGAGCGTTTCTTGTCTCAGCCATTCCACGTAGCGGAAGTCTTCACAGGTTCTCCTGGTAAGTACGTGTCTCTAGCCGAGACGATTCGTGGTTTCCAAGGTATTTTGGGCGGCGAGTACGATGACCTTCCAGAGCAAGCGTTCTATATGGTTGGTTCAATCGAAGAAGCGGTAGAAAAAGCCAAGAACATGTAATCTGAGTGACTGGTTGAAGCCTTACGCTTCACCAGTCTCTACCGGAGAGAATATATGGGTATTAGCGTCCATTGCGATATTGTTAGTGCTGAAAAGCAAATCTACTCAGGTCTTGTTGAGCTAGTAGTTGCTGTTGGTGAGTTGGGTGATTTAGGTATTGCCCCAGGCCACGCGCCACTAATGACTAGTTTAAAGCCGGGCCCAGTTCGTATTGTTAAGCAAGGCGGTGAAGAAGAAGTATTTTATGTGACAGGTGGCTATCTCGAAGTACAGCCAAATGTCGTGACCATACTTTCTGATACAGCGCAGCGTGCTGATGATCTGGATGAAGCGGCGGCTCTTGAAGCGAAAGCGGAAGCCGAGCGTGAATTTGCTAATCAAAGCGGCGAGATGGATTATTCTCGTGCTGCAGCACAGTTAGCAGAAGCGGCTGCAAGGCTGAGAGCGATTCAACAATTGCGTAGGCGTTGAGCTTACAAACGCAATCATCTAAAGGCAGCTTAAGGCTGCCTTTTTTGTTGGTAAATCAGTAGATAAGAGGCTTTCTTAGTACTCTTCTGCGACTACAATTAAACAAAACGAGAGAATTGGAACGAGATATGGATTTTCACATTATCGTCTTAGCTGCGGGTAAAGGCTCCCGTATGAAGTCTGATAAGCCTAAGGTATTGCATACACTTGCTGGCAAACCAATGCTCACACACGTATTAGAGACCGCACTTGC
>NZ_LWFU01000694.1:0-544 GCF_001635135.1 Oleiphilus sp. HI0080 | reverse complement strand
AGCAAGCCGATTACCTTTCAAGGTAAAGAGTTTAAGTTTGGCGCGTCTATCGGTGTCAGTCTCTTCCCAAATGATGGGGAAGAGGTTGAACAACTGATTAAGTATGCGGATGCAGCAATGTATCAAGCAAAAGAAACCGGTAAGTGCAGATACACTTTTTACTCTTCTGAGTTAGATCAGAAGAACCAACACAAACAGCGAATAAGGTCGTTGCTAAGAAGCGCCATTGATAACGATGAGTTCTTTCTTGAATATCAACCGAAGATAAGTTTGTCGGGTGATCAGGAAACGATCGGCGCTGAGGCGTTGATCCGCTGGAAAAACAATGAATTTGGAATGATCCCCCCGGATGAATTTATTCCGGTGGCAGAAGAAAGCGATATTATCATTCAGATAGGTAACTGGGTGATTGAGCAAGCGTTTGCTGTAACCTACGATTTGAATGTTCGTAGACGCGTTAAACCTTTAAAAATGGNGATTAATCTGTCGCCTGTTCAGTTGCACTCAGAGGCCTTATTACCGTTTATTCGACAGCAAGTCGAAA
>NZ_LWFU01000693.1:0-1127 GCF_001635135.1 Oleiphilus sp. HI0080 | reverse complement strand
ACATCAATTTCGTGTCATTCACCGATAATTAATAAGTACCTAAAACTCGGGTTGTAGACTAAACTAAATGCGAGTGAGTGAGAGTGTAGTCGTTCAAGTGAAAGACGCGAGATTCTCTGAGTTCTGAATGAAAGCCTAGCCATCCGACTTAAGGAGGTGTCATGAGATCGAAACTTGCGATTCAAGCGCGAGCTCTGACGACTATTGCCTTAAGTTTCCTGTTTACCTTCTTCACCAGCACCGTTTCTTCGGAACAACTCGATTATTACGTTGTTGAGGGTTTAACAGAGCCTTTTCAAATTAGCGATCCAGACGCAACTCAAAAAGGCTTCATTACGGAAGTTGTCGAGGCACTGGCAGCAAAGCTGAACATTGAGCTGGTGACACATGTTGCACCATCACCTCGCATTGAATTACTTTTAAAAGACGAGAGTAAGACAAACTGGATTGCCTACGATAGCCCCGCTTGGAAATCGATACCAATGGGGGTTCCACTCAGCACACCACTTTTAAGTGTGACCCATTCTGCCGTGCACTGCGGGCACAGGCATGATTTTGCAAACCGCATACAAGGCCACAGTTTTGCTGTGTTGAAACACTTTCGTTACCCAGGCTTAAGCCGTCTTGCAAAAGAAGGCGACATTGAACTTGTTCCAACCAAGAGTTACGAGCAAGGCTTTCAGCTTGTTGATTTGAAACGCGTCGATGGTTTTATCGAGATGGACTCGCGCCTCAGATATAAGCTCAACAACGCAACGCCTCCACCGACATGCCGAGAAATTAGTAGCATTGGCGACGCGGAACCCGCGTATGATCTTGTTTTAATGGTCAGTCAAAGCATGAAGGCGAAAAGACGAGCGCAGCTAGACAACGCACTTCAACAACTTAGTGACAACGGCCTGCTCCAGCAGCTCCTTGAGAAATACACCAATTAGCATGCATTCCATTTCTTCCGTACTTGGCGCATTAAAAGCTGGGCAAATAGCTGCCCTATACAGGCTTAAGCAAACCAAGATGGTTATATTGGCATTGTGGTTATGTTTCGTTTTTTCCGCTACTTCGTCTGCCGACGAGCATACCGTTAGCATCTGTATTGATGACTGGCCTCCGCACATCGTCAATGCCGG
>NZ_LWFU01000692.1:0-16558 GCF_001635135.1 Oleiphilus sp. HI0080 | reverse complement strand
TGTTCAGTATGGCGGTGCGGATATCGGTGTTACAGGTAAAGATGTGCTAATGGAGCACGGAGCTGCAGGGCTTTATGAGCCTCTTGATTTGCAGATTGCCAAGTGCAAGTTGATGACCGCGGGCAAAAAAGGCGAATCAGCGCCGTCGGGTCGAATTCGGGTAGCGACGAAGTTCGTGAACCTTGCGAAGGCTTTTTATGCGCAGCAGGGCGTTCAAGCCGACATTATTAAGCTCTACGGTGCGATGGAATTGGCTCCTATTTTGAGTTTGGCCGATGAGATTGTTGATATTGTTGATACGGGCAATACCCTGAAGGCAAATGGTCTAGAGCCTAGGGAGCATATTCACGACATAAGCACGCGACTTGTTGTCAATCGCGCTTCGATGAAAATGAAGCATGCACAAATTCAGCCTATCATTGAGCAGCTCACTGAGGCTGTGAATCGTCGCACTTAAGTGGCACGTGTTACTCGTAGTACTGGAGTTTTTTTATGTTAGATATCAAACGTTTGGATTCGAAAGATCCTGATTTCGATGCACAGTTGTCGGCATTAGTTGCATGGGACGAAACGCTTGATGAGTCTGTGCATAAAACGGTCAAGGAAATTATTGCTGCGGTGCGTGGACGCGGTGACGATGCGGTCATTGAATACACCAATCGCTTCGATGCACTTAATGCGACCAATGTGTCCGAACTTGAAGTGCCTAGAGATCAGTTGCAGCAGGCATTAGATGGGTTGCCAGACAATCAGCGCACTGCTTTGCTTGAGGCGGCGAATCGCGTACGAACTTATCACGAAAAACAGGCGCAAGGTTCTTGGGAATTTACTGAGGCTGATGGCACAAAGCTTGGCCAGCGTGTACTTCCTGTTGATAAGGCTGGCTTGTATGTTCCGGGTGGTAAGGCGGCGTATCCCTCTTCGGTATTAATGAATGCGATTCCTGCAAAGGTTGCAGGGGTTGAGGAAGTCGTGATGGTTGTGCCAACACCAAAGGGCGAGGTAAATCAACTTGTTCTTGCGGCAGCAGCTGTTTGTGAGGTAGATCGGGTGTTTACTATTGGTGGTGCGCAGGCTGTTGCCGCGCTCGCTTATGGTACAGAGACGATCCCCGGTGTCGATAAGATCGTTGGGCCTGGCAATATCTATGTTGCTACCGCTAAGAGAGAAGTGTTCGGGCAGGTCGGTATCGACATGATCGCCGGGCCGTCCGAAATCTTGGTTATTTGTGATGGTAAAACGGACCCAGACTGGATAGCGATGGATTTGTTTTCACAGGCCGAGCATGACGAGAACGCTCAGGCTATTCTGATTTCTCCAGACGCGGAGTTTCTTGAAAGGGTACAAAAGAGTATTCAGGCCTTGTTGCCGACGATGGACCGTAAAGAGATTATCGAAGTGTCAGTAGCGAATCGAGCGGCACTCATTAAGGTCGAATCCCTTGAAGAGGCGGCAATGGTAAGCGATCGAATTGCTCCTGAGCACCTCGAGCTGTCTGTGGAAGATCCCGAAGCCTTGCTGGAGCATGTTAAGCATGCTGGCGCGATCTTTATGGGGCGCTATACCGCCGAGGCATTGGGGGATTATTGTGCAGGGCCTAACCATGTGCTTCCAACTTCTGGCACAGCTCGTTTTTCTTCGCCGCTTGGTGTTTATGATTTTCAGAAGCGGTCATCAATTATTTATTTCTCTGAAGATGGTGCGAGCGAGCAGGGTAAGGTTGCTTCGGTTTTGGCCCGCGGAGAGGGCTTGAGTGCGCACGCCCGGTCGGCAGAGTATCGCATCAAGTAGATGTTAACGATGCCGCATTGGCTCGAATAAAAATAGGTGTGTCGAAGCGTTTTACTTCGGCACCTTGAGTTATAAAATCTTTAGGTGTTCTATGGCAAGCACTCTCTCGTTTAATGCAGATGCTCTCGCAGAATCTTTGGTTCGCGAGGAGATTAAAGCAATGCATTCTTATCATGTGCCGGACTCTTCCGGTTTTCTCAAGCTCGATGCAATGGAAAATCCAAACCCATGGCCTGGAACCTTGGAGCAAGAATGGCTAGAGAAAATGAAACGGGTCGATGTTAATCGTTATCCCGATCCTTCTTGTAAAGAGCTCAAGGCTGGAATTCGCGCATTGCTTAATTTGGATGCGCTTGAAGCGTCGTCGGATGCTGAGTTTGAAATTCTACTTGGTAACGGTTCTGATGAGATTATCCAGATTCTAGCGATGGCGCTTAGCTCGCAGGACAGAGGTATCCTTGGAGTAGAGCCTAGTTTTGTGATGTACCGGATGATTGCCAATTTTGTTGGAGTAAAGTATCACTCTGTCGACCTACAAGATGATTTTAGCCTCAACTTGCCAGAAACGCTTGCAGCCATTCAAGAGCATAATCCGGCGCTTGTTTTTTTGGCTGTGCCCAACAACCCAACAGGGAATGTGTTTGCAGAAAGCGATATTGAAAAGATTGTCGAGGCGTCTCAAGGGCTTGTAGTACTTGATGAAGCATACATGGCGTTTACTGATAGTGACTTGCTCGCATTTCTTGCTAGATACCCGAACGTTGTCGTGATGCGTACTTTTTCCAAGGTCGGATTGGCGGGTTTGAGGCTTGGTTTTTTGATTGGCGCTCAAGCCTGGGTCTCGCAGTTCGAAAAGCTTCGTTTACCTTACAACATTAATGTGTTGACGCAGGCTAGTGCGGCCTTGGCGATTGAGCATTACGGTATGCTCACTGCGCAATGCGACGGGTTGAAAGAGGCTAGAAGCGAGCTGTTTAAGCAGCTTTCAGCGATAGATGATATTGAGGTCTTCGATAGCGAGGCGAATTTCGTCTTGGTGCGCTGCTTAAAGTCTCAAGCTCGTGAGGTTTTTGAAGCTATGAAGGTTGAGGGTGTGCTGATCAAATGCTTGGATGGCGCTCATCCTCTCTTGGAGAATTGCCTGCGTTTGACTGTGGGTTCTCCGCAGCAGAATAGAGAGATGGTCGACGCCTTGCAGCGCGTGCTGTAAGAGGGGATTGTCTCGGTTATGTCCCGGTTTTATATTCGCTTGATTTTAATACTTTGGGGAGTATTGCAATGATTGGTCGCGTTCATCTTGAGGAGTATCTAGCGGAGTTACTCAGCATTGCAAGCATAAAAGACTACTGCCCCAATGGTTTGCAGGTCGAAGGGCGTTCCGACATTCGCAGGGTGCTTGGTGGCGTCACTGCATCGCAAGCACTGATAGAGCGGGCTATTGATGAGCGGGCTGATGCGGTGCTCGTGCATCATGGCTACTTTTGGAAAGGCGAGCGAGAATCCATTACAGGTATTAAGAAGCAGCGTATCAAAGCGTTGTTGGATCACAATATAAATCTCTTTGCTTACCATCTGCCGCTCGATATCCATCCCTCCCTTGGGAATAATGCACGACTTGGTGAATTGCTTGGCTTTAATGTGACAGGCGGGCTAGAGCCCAACAATCCACAAAGCATCGGCTTGGTGGGTGGCCTAAGTGTGCCTATGAGCGCGGAAACCGTTCGGCGTCATATCAGTGAAATTCTGGGTCGGGATGCGTTGATGATCGGTGATGAGGACAAGCAGCTTAAGACCATTGCGTGGTGCACGGGTGGTGCGCAAAGTATGATTGAGAAAGCTGTGGATCTTGGAGTGGATGCCTATATAAGCGGCGAGATTTCGGAGCCAACTGTTCACATAGCGCGAGAAACAGGTGTCGTTTATTTTTCTGCAGGCCATCATGCGACCGAGCGTTATGGCGTCAAGGCGCTGGGCGAGCATTTGGCCAGCCAGTTTGACATCGAGTTTGTTTTTGCAGATATCGATAACCCGGTTTGACGTGCCGTCTCTATAGAATTACTTCTGTTTGTATTCTTGTTCTAACTGTTCATCAAAATCTTTGAGTTTTTTACCCTCGAAACCAAATCCCTCTGAGAGTGTACCGCCTTCTTCAGGCACGTCTTTGGGCGCGTAATCCATTGGTGGGGTTAGGTCGCTATCAGGGATTTCAATGGTGTGGCCTCGATGGCTTGGATTTGCCTGAGTATTGAAGTTGAGCGTTAGAAGCTCTTCGACATCGCCTCCCTCACAAAGCTTACGCGCTCCGCTAGCGAGTTGTTCGTTCACTTCTCGATATGTTTTGTTGAGTGTTTGAACTTTGCGGGCGGTATCCATGAAATGAGACGTGACGTCCGCTTGATAGCGAGTGAATCGATCTTCAGTTTCAGTCAGTTTTTGCTGTAGTCGCGTTACTCTTCTTGCATCGTTAGCGGTTTTCTTCTGCAGAAGAATGCCCACCGCGATACCCAATACAAATAAGCCAAATGCGGCAATAAGCTGAATAGTTGTATCTGTCACGCGAACTCCATGGTGATTTTCTTTTCAGCAGACGATACTAAAACCCTTTGACTGCTAAGACAATAGAAGAAGCTCTCATCAGAACAGACGGCAGAATTATTGGCCTTTCTTGTCGGTTCACGGCAAAATATGCGCCGCTCGAAAACGGGCTTCAACAATTGCTTTATTCAGCTAGCAGGTTAAGTGTTATGTCGACTCTTCCATTGTCACCTCTTCAGCGCTATTTGCGCGACTTAGAAAAAGAAGGATTCGTTGAAGATGCTGCGCAGAGAATGGCTGTCGAAAAACTTCAACAACTATACGAGGCTTTAATCGCCGACGAAGCGATGCGTGCGAAACAGGCGTCGAGTTGGTTCAGTAAGTTTCGAAGTAAAAAGCTTGAGCCGGTGAAGGGCTTGTATTTTTGGGGCGGTGTAGGACGTGGTAAAACGTATCTTATGGATAACTTTTATGAGAGCTTGCCGTTTGAGAGAAAGCTTCGAATTCACTTTCATCGCTTTATGCAGCGTGTTCACTCAGAGCTAAAGACGTTGACCGATCAATCTAACCCTTTACTGGTTGTTGCGGATCGGCTCGCTGTCGAAACGCGAATCATCTGTTTTGATGAGTTTTTTGTTTCCGACATTGGTGATGCAATGATTCTTGCGGGTTTGATGGAGGCATTATTTGAGCGTGGTGTTAGCTTGGTTTGTACTTCAAATATTGTTCCTGACGGCCTGTATAAAGATGGGCTGCAGCGAGCGCGCTTTTTGCCAGCAATCGCTCTGGTGAACAAGCATACCGAGGTCGTCAACGTGGATGGCGGAACAGATTATCGTCTCCGTACTTTACAACAGGCGGAGCTCTACCATCATCCCCTCGACGAGCAAGCTATTCGTAACTTGGAAAAGTATTTTACACAGCTGGCTGTAGAGGCGGGAAGTAGCAAAGGGCTAGAGCTCAGCGTTAATGGTCGCAAGTTAAAGGCAGAGCGGCATGCAGATGATATTGTCTGGTTTGATTTTAAAGAACTCTGTGACGGTCCGCGTAGTCAAAATGACTATATCGAGTTGGCTCGTGAGTTTCACGCCGTCATCCTGAGCAATGTTCCTAGTATGGGATCAGAAAACGACGATCAGGCTCGGCGCTTCATCAATTTGATCGATGAGTTTTATGATCGCAACGTTAAGCTCATCGTTTCGGCTGAAACGGCGATTCATGAGTTGTATAGCGGGGGGCGATTAAATTTTGAGTTTGAACGAACTGAGAGTCGTTTGCTAGAAATGCAAAGTGAAGAATATCTGGCATCTGAACACCGCGCTTAGCGCGGGTGTTTTTCCCAAAACTGGTTGGCTGTTGCGATAAACGCCATTGCCGCTTTACCGAGTCGCTTTTTATTGTAGCTTACCGCGCCTAGCTGGCGCTTGATTACTGGATCGGCGACCGGAAGTACATACAAATCCTCATCAATCATTGTATTCGGCAGAACGGACCAGCCCATTCCTACGCTGGCCATCATTTTCATTGTTTCTAGATAGTTCGTTGGAATATTCGCGTTCAAAGATAGGCTGTGTTGCTCAAATACCTTGGCGACGATTCGGTACGTCAAGGTCGATTGTGATGGCAGGATTGCATTGTGTTGTGAAAGTTCTTCTGGCCCAATGCGCTTAAGAGTCGTTAGATTGTGGTCTTTGCCACAGACAAAGCTCATTGGGTCTTGCCAAATCAAATGGGTTGTAAAGTCATCGCGTACTTTTTTTGGGATGGTAATAAAGGCGAGGTCGGCGGTGTTTTCCTGAAGTAGGCTGTACGCACTTTCTGAATCCAGAAAATTGAGTTGAAGGTCAACCGCAGGATAAGAGCTTGCAAACTCCCGTAAGATTAATGGTAAGCGGTGCAGACCGATGTGGTGGCTCGCAACGATACGAAGCTTACCTGAAACCTCTCCGCTCTCATCTTTCACGGCCTGTTTGGCGTTGTCGTACTCATGCAGAATATTTAAGGCGTGGGGCAGCAGGGCTTCACCGCTTTGAGTAAGACGAATCTCTCTTTGCAGGCGCTCGAAGAGTTTGGTGTCTAACCTGCTTTCCAGATTCTGAATCCTTTTGGTGACGGCCGGTTGAGTAATGTGCAATGTCTCGGCCGCTCTGGAGAAAGAGCCTTCGTTCAGCACGGTAATAAATGCCATTAATGATTCGATATCCATATGTTTGTCACCTTGTTGAGTATTCCATATTGGAATTGTATCAATAAAAAATATGAATTTGTTTTATTTGTGTGCTCTGATTAAGATTTGCGCTATTGGTGGCATGGTGATGGCTTTCTATGTTGGATGGCGACGACTTTGCCGATTGCGGTGTTTAGCTTGAGTGTTGTTATTTATGAATAGAAAAACGCTATACGACAAATTGTGGGATGCGCATGTAGTTGCTGAGCGGGATGATGGATCTGCCTTGATTTATATTGATCGGCAGTTGTTGCACGAAGTGACCTCGCCGCAAGCGTTTGAGGGCTTACGAATTGCTGGTCGTGCTCCTTGGAGAATAGATGCGAATTTGGCAACGCCGGATCATAACGTCCCTACAACGGAGCGAAGTTCCGGTGTGCAAGGCATTGAAGATCCTGTGTCGCGTATTCAAGTTCAGACCTTGGACGACAATTGCGACGAATTCGGTATTGTTGAATTCAAGATGGCGGATCAGCGCCAAGGCATTGTTCACGTTATTGGCCCGGAGCAGGGTGCGACCTTACCGGGTATGACCGTAGTTTGTGGTGATTCGCACACCTCTACGCACGGTGCCTTCGGTGCGTTAGCGCATGGTATTGGGACATCAGAAGTTGAGCACGTGCTTGCAACACAAACACTTGTTCAAAAGAAAATGAAGAATATGCTTGTGCGTGTCAACGGCAAAGTCGGGCCCGGTATTACTGGAAAAGACATTATTCTTGCGATTATCGGTGAGATCGGTACGGCTGGTGGCACGGGCTATGCGATTGAATTTGCCGGTGAAGGTATTAGTGATCTGAGCATGGAAGGTCGTATGACGGTTTGCAATATGGCGATCGAAGCAGGCGCCCGCGCAGGCATGATCGCTGTTGACCAAACCACGATCGATTATGTGAAGGGCCGACCATACGCACCAAAAGGAGATATGTGGGAGCGCGCAGTAGAGGCGTGGTCTGATTTGCATAGTGATGAAGGCGCCCAGTTCGACAAGGTGGTAGAGCTTGACGGTGCTAGTATCCAGCCTCAGGTCACTTGGGGTACTTCGCCAGAGATGGTTTTGCCTGTAAGTGAGAATGTGCCAAACCCAGAAAACGCAGCGGATAGTGTAAAGAAGGAAGGTATCACTCGAGCCCTTCAGTACATGGGGTTGAGTGCAGATATGCCGATCACAGATATAAAGCTCGATCGAGTCTTTATTGGCTCTTGTACGAACTCACGTATTGAGGATTTGAGAGCCGCGGCTGAGGTCGTTAAAGGACGAAAAGTCGCCTCGAGCTTGAAACAGGCTTTAGTAGTACCGGGCTCTGGTCTGGTCAAAGCGCAAGCTGAAGAGGAGGGCTTGGATAAGGTTTTTGTGGAGGCGGGTCTCGAGTGGCGTGAGCCGGGTTGTTCAATGTGTCTGGCTATGAATGCCGACAAGCTTGGCCAAGGAGAGCATTGCGCCTCTACTTCAAATCGCAATTTCGAAGGGCGACAAGGCTTTGGTGGGCGAACGCATCTGGTAAGCCCTGCCATGGCGGCTGCAGCTGCGATTGCCGGAAAGTTTGTTGATGTTCGCGAATTCGTAAAGTCTTAAGGAGGCCTGATTATGCGTAAATTTACTAAGATGACAGGTGTGGTTGCTCCTTTAGATCGAGCAAATGTCGACACTGATATGATTATTCCAAAGCAGTTTTTGAAATCAATCAAGCGCACTGGCTTTGGCAAGAACCTGTTCGATGAGTTGCGTTATTTAGACGAGGGCAAGCCGGATCAAAGCTGCGAAGGTCGTCCTGTTAATGAATCGTTTGTTCTTAACCAGTCTCGTTACCAAGGAGCGAGTATTATGCTCGCTCGACAGAACTTTGGGTGTGGCTCGTCTCGAGAGCATGCGCCTTGGGCGCTAGATGATTATGGTTTCCGCGCAATCATTGCGCCGAGCTTTGCTGACATCTTTTTTAACAACTGTTTCAAAAACGGTTTGCTTCCGATTGTATTAAGTGAGGAGCAAGTAGATCAGCTGTTTTCTGAGGTAGAAGCGAACGAAGGTTATACGCTTGATGTGGACTTAGACCAGCAAACTGTAACGACGCCCTCTGGCGCTTCATTCGCTTTCGATGTAGATGCGTTTCGAAAGCATTGCTTGCTAAATGGCTTAGACGATATTGGTGTAACGCTCGAGAGCGAAGCGCAAATCAAAGCGTATGAAGAGCGTCGAAGACAAGAAACTCCGTGGTTATTTGATGCCATTCAAGGTGTGTAAAAAGAATTTTTAGGAAAGCTGTATATGTCAAAGAAAGTATTATTGTTGCCGGGTGACGGTATCGGTCCTGAAATTGTCGCGGAAGCTGAGCGCGTTCTCGACCTTGTGAATAAAAAGTTAGGGCTCGGTCTGGAAACTGATCATGCCTTAGTTGGTGGCTCCGCTATTGATGCAGATGGCGTACCTTTGCCGGACTCCACGCTCCAAAAAGCCAAGCAGGCCGATGCGATTCTTCTCGGTGCAGTAGGCGGGCCGAAGTGGGACCAGCTCGATATGGCAATTCGTCCGGAGAAAGGTTTATTGGGATTGCGTTCAAACCTGGAGCTTTTTGGTAATTTGCGTCCAGCGATTTTGTACCCACAGCTTGCGAGTGCATCGACCTTGAAGCCAGAAGTGGTATCTGGTTTAGATATCTTAATTGTTCGGGAGCTAACCGGCGGAATTTACTTTGGTCAACCTCGCGGCGTTCGGACTTTAGAAAATGGAGAGCGCCAGGGTTTCAATACTTATGTGTATGCCGAGAGTGAAATTAAGCGTATTGCGAAAGTTGCATTCGAGGCGGCTCAGAAGCGTAACGGTAAACTTTGCTCTGTCGATAAAGCCAACGTGCTTGAAGTAACGGTACTTTGGCGCGAAATTCTTGATGGCATGGCAAAAGACTATCCGGACGTTGAGTTAAGCCATATGTATGTCGATAACGCGGCGATGCAGCTTGTTCGCGCTCCTAAGCAGTTTGATGTAATGGTGACTGGCAATATGTTCGGTGACATCCTTTCTGATGCTGCAGCGATGCTGACAGGCTCTATCGGAATGCTTCCATCTGCGTCACTAGACGAGAACAATAAGGGTATGTACGAGCCTTGCCATGGTTCTGCGCCAGATATTGCAGGACAGGGCATAGCTAACCCTCTAGCAACCATTTTATCTGTCGCGATGATGCTTCGGTATAGCTTGAGTGAAAATAAAGCGGCAGATCTGATTGAAGATGCTGTAAGTAAAGTCCTCGATCAAGGACTTCGTACAGCTGATATCTTCTCAGAGGGTACTACAAAGGTTTCCACCAAAGAGATGGGTGACGCGGTCGTTGCTGCCTTAGAATCACTGGTATAGAAGGTTTTAATAATGAAAAAGCTTGGAATGATCGGCTGGCGCGGAATGGTCGGCTCGGTTTTGATGCAACGTATGCGCGAAGAGAAGGATTTTTCACTCGTTGAGCCGGTGTTTTTTACTACATCGCAAGCAGGGTCTCCAGCCCCTGATGTTGGGCAAGGGGTATCAATGCTTCTAGATGCGCATGATATCAGTGCGCTCGCAGAGATGGATGTCATCATTACGTGTCAGGGCGGTGACTTTACTAAAGCGGTTTACCCTAAATTGCGCGAAAGTGGCTGGAACGGTTTTTGGATTGACGCAGCCTCGGCTCTTCGAATGGAAGACAATGCGGTTATTGTGCTCGATCCTGTAAATCGCCATGTAATTGATGACGCGTTAGCCAACGGTGTGAAAGACTTCATTGGCGGCAATTGCACCGTAAGTTTGATGCTCTTGGCGTTAGGCGGATTATTTGCTGAAGATCTTGTTGAGTGGGTTTCACCAATGACCTATCAAGCGGCCTCTGGCTCTGGTGCAAAGCATATGCGAGAGCTCATTTCTCAAATGGGAGAAATCAAGAGTGCAGTGTCTGATTTGCTTGACGATCCCGCCTCAGCGATTCTTGAAATTGACAAGAAGGTCGCTGAAACAATGCGCTCCGATGGGATATCCACCGACCAATTTGGTGTTCCGTTAGCGGGCTCTTTGATTCCCTACATCGATACACAGCTTCCCTCCGGACAAAGTAGAGAGGAGTGGAAGGCGGGAGCGGAGACAAATAAGATTCTTGCGAGAGGCGATCAGCCAGTCCCAATCGATGGTTTGTGTGTCCGAGTTGGCGCAATGAGGTGTCACAGCCAGGCGCTCACCATTAAGCTTAAAAAAGACTTGAGTGTTGCGAAAGTTGAGGAAAAGCTTGCCGCAGCGAATGATTGGGTGAAGGTGATTCCGGATGATCGTGAGGCTTCTATTTCGGAACTGAGTCCGACGAAGGTCACCGGCACCTTAAGTATCCCTGTTGGCCGTATCCGAAAGCTAGCTATGGGCCCAGAATACATCTCTGCGTTCACGGTAGGCGACCAGCTACTTTGGGGGGCTGCTGAGCCGTTGCGCAGAATGTTACGAATAGTTTTAGAAGCTTAAGAGTCTCAAAAATGTGCCGATAACATTCGTGCACAGATCGTAAAGCCCATCTGTGAGAGCCGATGGGCTTTTTTGTTTCCGCGGCT
Source organism: Oleiphilus sp. HI0080 (assembly GCF_001635135.1). NCBI lineage: Bacteria > Pseudomonadati > Pseudomonadota > Gammaproteobacteria > Oceanospirillales > Oleiphilaceae > Oleiphilus > Oleiphilus sp. HI0080. Next base: position 5,442 of record NZ_LWFU01000692.1, on the reverse strand, counting down.
TGGGATGCGACAGATGTTGCATTCGCGACTATTGTTAGTAGTCAGCATAGAAAGTTTGGTTGATAAATCCCAAGTCATCACCGATACTTACTAAAATGTAAAATTGTATTTTTCTCAATAAAAGCAAGCGGCTGTGTGCGTTTTTTAAACTGTTTTGTAGCTGTGCTGGTGTGGTCGCTGACTCGGAGTCTTTGCTCAGGCAATAGCTGTACCCGATTTTCTGCACTATTGAGGTTGAATTCTTAATTAAGGGATACGCGTAATGATTCGCAAGCTTGCAATTGCATTAACTCTGGTCTCGGCAGGATTTGTCGGCCATGTTCAGGCGCTTGGACTTGGTGGTGCAAAAGTTAACTCGAACTTAAATCAACCGCTTGTTGCCGAGATTGACTTGGTAAACACAGGTGGTTTGAGCGATGCTGAAATCTTGCCGGGGCTTGCTACTCGGGAAGAGTTTTTGAAAGCGGGTATTGATCGCGTATATTTCCTCTCAGACATTCGGTTTGAGGTGAAGCCCGGTAAAGATGGCGAACCTAAAATTGTTTTGACGACGCGAAAGCCAGTTAGGGAACCATTTCTAAATTTCTTGGTAGAGGTCATTTGGCCAAGCGGTCGATTATTGCGTGAATATGCTCTTCTTATTGATCCTCCAGTCTTTGCTGAGGATAAGCCGATTGCTGCAACGCCGGCTCCTGTTCAGTCCGTTTCGAGTACTCCCTCAACTTCACCTGTCCAGTCTTCCCCGGTAACGCGAGCTACCGGTGACAATGTCGCTGTGAAATCAAGTGTTGCTCCGCAAGCGGGAGCCTTGGCGGGTAACGAGTCTTATGGTCCGACCAAGAAGACGGACACACTGTGGGAAATCGCAACGAAAACACGACCAGATAAAACGGTGAGCCCTCAGCAAGTTATGCTTGCCATTCAGGATCTGAACCCTGATGCATTTATTGATAACAACATTAATAAGTTGAAGGCTGGGCAAATTCTTCGTCTGCCAACAAAAGAACAGGTTCAATCGCGCACGACTTACCAAGCAATTAATGCGGTCATTGAGCAAAATGCGGCATTGCGCAAGCCGAAAACGAAAACACCGACCTCTTCAGCTTCTAAGCCCACCACGCCAGCACCCAAGAAAAAGGCAACTTCAGGAGATGAGCTGAAGCTTGTTGTACCAGAGAAAGACTCGAAAGCGTCGGACGCAGCTAGTTCTGATCCGAATGGGAGTGCGGCAAGCGGCACATCAAGCTCTGAAGACTTGTCTCTCACCCTTGAGCAGCTCGATAAAGCGAAGCTGGAGAACGAAGAGTTGTCCGGGAAAGTGGGTGATTTAGAGGATCAACTGGAGACACTGCAACGAATTCTTACGCTTAAAAATGATCAGCTAGCGAACTTGCAGGCACAAATGCGCGCTGCGGAGCTGGAAGAGGCAGAGTCGCTAGATCAGGATGGATCGCCAGTAGAACAAACGGGTGTCGAAGATCAGTCAGAGCTTGCTGAAGGGCTCGGTGGATCTTTGGCAGGAGATGCGGCCAATGACTCGGGCGAGCAGTTGACCGAGGTTGTCGTATCGGAGACGGTAACCGATACCAAGCTGGTTGATGCGAACGGCGATGTCGTCGCTGAGCAGATCGTTGTTGAAGAGGCTGTGGTTGAGAAGCCGGTTGTTGTAGAGCCCAAGACGCAAGAGAAGCCGGTTCAAGATCAAATACTGGAACAGATCTTATCGAATCCTATCTATCAGGCTGTTGTGGCTGGTGGTCTGATTCTGTTGCTTGTCTTGCTTTGGATGGTTTCGAAGTCAAGAGCCAAGCAAGAAGTGGTTGAGGATGACTATGATTACGAAGAAGCGTCTGTAGAAGCGGGAGACGCAGAGCCTCACGAAGAGGAGATGGCAGCGGATCAGGTTGAAGAGCCTGAACTGGCTGAAGATGAGAAGAGCTCATCAGAGGAAGGTCAAGAGGACGTTATCGCTGAGGCGGATGTCTACATCGCTTATGGTCGTCTTGATCAAGCAGCGACGATTTTGGAGCAAGGGATATCGGCTGATCCAGTTCGTGTCGACTATCGACTTAAGTTACTCGAAGTCTACCGAGATTCGTTACAAGAAGAGGCGTTCGGGAAGCAGATTAGCGAGCTTGAGGCGATTCAGGATCAAAGCGCTTTAGCGCGCGCTGAGGAAATTAGAGCAGAGCTTGAAGAGAGAATACGAGACCAGGCGGCCTCTTCTTCTCAAGAAGCCGACATTGATCACTTACTTGATGAAGACGAAGAGCAGGCGTTGTTGGGCGGTGATGACAATAACTTTGATTTTGATACTGTCGATGCGTCCAAAGATGAAGACGACGTTGAAGTGGTTACGGACATCGCGTCTGAAGACTCGGTTGATGAGCTAGAAAGTTACGCTGAAGAAGCGCTAGATGAAGTTGGTGATGAAGTAGATTTTGAATCTGATGACTTAGATGTTGATTTGGATATTCCTCTGGATTTAGAAGATGCCTCAACTTCAGTTAGCAATGAGTTGGAAGATGATCCGGGTATCGATTTTGAATCTGTTGATTTGAGCCCTAGTAACGACGATGAGATCGAAGATGCAGTTGTTTCAGATGAAGAACGAGCTGATCTCGAGCTTGATGATGCCTTAAATCTTGATGATTCGGACCTTGATAGTGAAACCGAAATTGAACTCGATTTAAGTGAAGAGTTGGACTTGGCGGAAGATGATCTGTCGTCGCTAGAGCTGGAAGACGAAAATCAGAATGTGGACTCTGAAGAAGCCATTGAAGATGTGCACGTTGATGATCTATCGCTTGAGCTGGATGAAGAGGTAGATCTGGATGGCGATGCTTCGGATGAGCTTTCAGACGCTGAGGTCGAAGACCTTGCTCTTGATGCCGATGATCTTGGCGAGCTCGAGGTGGAGCTGGAAGAGGATGGCGAATCTGACGGTGTGCTTACAGAGGATGAAGCGCTGAGCTTAGAACTTTCGGACGACTTGAATGAAGATCTAGACTCCGAAGTGCTATCAGACTCTCAGGTTGATGACGGCGGATCGGATGCGGATGATTTACTGTTGGATTTGGATGAAGAGCCCGCTGAGTCAGATCCTGCAGATGCTTTAGAGATCACTGATGAAACGCTGGATGAGGCAGCCGCTGCACTCGGCGATGCTGATGATTTTGAACCAGAGCTTAGTGAAGATGAAGATTTTGACTTCCTTGAGGGAACCGATGAGGCATCCACTAAACTTGATCTGGCTCGAGCCTATATCGATATGGGTGACACAGAAGGCGCAAAAGAGATTTTGCTTGAGGTTGAGGGTGAAGGCTCTGCGGAGCAGCAGAAGCAAGCTCGTGAGCTAATCGATTCTATAGGTGGCTAGGCTTCCCGTTGATGAGTAGTTCTTTAAATAGTGGTTCGGCCGGTAACAGAGATGTTACCGGCCGAGTTGCGTTATGTGTGTCCTATAAAGGCACCCGCTATTTTGGCTGGCAGTCACAGTCTTCCGGATTGCCAACAGTGCAGGATGAGGTGCAGTCTGCCATCAGCCGCGTAGCAAACCATTCTGTTGAGGTTGTGTGCGCTGGCAGGACTGATAAAGCCGTGCATGCTAGCTACCAAATTGTGCATTTTGATACATCTGCGATTCGTAGCGAGCGCGCCTGGGTGTTTGGATGCAATGCGAATCTGCCTCCCGATATTTCTGTTACATGGGCGAGGTCTGTTTCTTCAGACTTTCACGCGCGTTTTTCGGCTTTTAGCCGGAGATACAATTATTTTATCTACAACCATCCAGTAAGGCCTGCTCACTTTCATGAGGAGATGACGTGGTGTCATTTTCAGTTGGATGAGAGAGCGATGCATGAGGCAGCGCAATCTTTGGTAGGAGAGCATGACTTTACCTCTTTTCGGGCGGTTGGCTGTCAAAGCCGATCGCCTTTTAGAAATATTGAGGCGATAAGCGTACGTCGTTTCTCAAACATGCTGGTGCTGGATATTAAGGGCAATGCGTTTTTACATCACATGGTTCGAAATATTGCAGGTGTTTTGATGGCTATTGGCAGCGGAAATAAGCCGGTGAGATGGTGCAAGGAGGTTTTGAAAGCGCGTGATCGCACTCAGGCTGATGTTACGGCGCCGCCGTATGGTTTGTATCTTACGGATGTTTCTTATCCGAACGCATTCGCTTTGCCTCTGTCTCAAGGGGCGCCAGCCTTCGCCCAAGCGATGCAGCTCCAGGAGCCGTGTTCGTTCGTTCCGGACGAGGAAATGTGGAGTATTTCGCGTCTTCCTCGCGAGTAAATCCCTGTTACTATCTTCTGTAATGCGCTTTGAAGTTGTATACTTTGCTGTCTGTCGCTGGTTTTGTTGCAGCCAAACTGGCGCTCTTTCAATGCGGTATTTCTGATAACCCCTCAGTCGAAATATTTAATCTTCATGGCAAGTCAAACGCACATTGTTCGATCCAAGATTTGTGGTATCACAAGGCCGGAAGATGCGTTGCTCGCTGTGCGGCTAGGCGTAGATGCAATAGGCCTCGTTTTCTATGAGCCCAGTCCCAGATCTGTGAGTATCGCGCAAGCGCAGTCAGTTTGTAGGGCCTTGCCTCCCTTTGTTAGTGTCGTCGCATTATTCGTCAACCCGGACAGAGAGTATGTAAATGAAGTGATCGACTCCGTCCCGATTACGTTGCTCCAATTTCACGGTGACGAGACCAGTGCGTTTTGTGAGAGTTTTTCTAGGCCTTACATCAAAGCGATTCGGGTGCGTGGTAGCGAGTGTTTTTCGAAAGCGGAGAGAGAGTTTGCGTCGGCACAGGGCATTCTTGCAGATACATACAAGGCTGGCGTGCAAGGCGGAACAGGGGAGTCATTTGATTGGTCTCTTTTGCCAGCGGAAAGAAATAAGGCGCTTATTCTCGCAGGCGGTCTGAATCCTCTTAACGTGCGTAATGCTATAGCTGACGTGAGTCCTTTCGCTGTAGACGTGAGTGGCGGTGTAGAGGAATCGAAGGGTGTGAAATCACCCTCATTAATTGAAAATTTTTTACGAGAGGTGTCCCGTGGAAACGGAAGCGAATAAGAAGTTTACCGAACAGTTTTTGAGCACCCTGCCAAGTAACACAGGGCATTTTGGCCCTTATGGTGGGCGTTTCGTTTCCGAAACCTTGATGTCTGCTCTAACCGATCTAGAAGCGAAATATCGCGAGTTAAAAAACGATCCTGAGTTTGTCAAAGAGTTTGATCGTGATTTGGCTGACTATGTTGGTCGGCCATCGCCTTTATACTTTGCGGAACGTTTAACGAAAGAGGTTGGTGGCGCGAGGATTTATCTCAAACGAGAGGATCTTAATCACACCGGGGCGCACAAAGTAAACAACACGATTGGGCAGGCCTTGTTGGCAAAATATATCGGTAAGCCCCGTGTTATTGCTGAAACAGGAGC
>NZ_LWFU01000691.1:0-1689 GCF_001635135.1 Oleiphilus sp. HI0080 | reverse complement strand
TGAGGCTCATTCTCCCAAACGTCTAAAATCACTGTCGGGGCATTTTCTTGTTTTAACCGTTGTTTTAAACAGGACTCTCTGACAACGCCGCCCCGACTGGTATTGATCAGGACCTGATTCGCCCCAAGCGCGCTAATTTGCTCAGCATCGATCATATACTGCGTGGGAAATTCACCGTCATCCGTTAGAGGTACGTGCAACGAGATTACGTCACATTGGAGCACCTCATCGAGAGAACATAGCGCCTCTTCCGTGTCTTCTGAAGTTTTGAAAGGGTCATAAACCTTGGTAGTCACACCAAGACGCTGAAGCTTTTTGTTCAGTCGACGTCCGACATTGCCATAGCCAATAATGCCGACTGTCGCCTCGTCTACTTCAAAGCTGTGTGTGTCGGCTAAAATCGACAGACAACTCAATACATACTCAACGACCGAGTTTGCATTAGCCCCAGGGGCCGCTGCAAACCGGATGTCTTGCTGGTTCAGGTAATCAAGGTCAACATGATCCTGCCCAGCCGTGCATGTTCCCACAAAACGAACGGTTGAGTCTTTTAGTAAACGCTGATCAACCTGCGTAACCGAACGTACTAACAGCACGTCGGCATCTAGGATATCTGAGGAAGTTATCTCTCGGCCGGGCTTGGCAATTAACTCGCCAAACTCGCCGAAAAACCTATGGAGTAGAGGGATATTCTCGTCGGCTACAATTTTCAAAAGCACCTCTGATGCTGGTGATTTCTGCGGCCTTGAAATAGGCCTTAACTATTATTTTTATCTAGCAAGTGTGCCGGATACTCACAGTTTAACTTCATGCCGATGTACTGTTCCAGTTCTGGCAGCAAAAAAGCATCATCTTCACAGGCAAAGGAAATCGAAATACCTGTCTCGCCGGCGCGACCCGTTCGGCCAATACGGTGCACGTAATCTTCAGGATCGTCAGGGAGATTGTAATTAAATACATGACTCACGCCGTCGACATGAATCCCCCTTCCTGCAACATCTGTCGCTACCAAAATCTCAATATCACCACGCTTAAACTGATCCAAGGTTTTAATGCGTTTGTGCTGAGGAACCTCTCCAGACAGCAAAGCAGCCTTGATGCCCTTTGCTTTTAATGCTGATTCGAGGCGACGGGTCTCATCGCGTCGATTACCAAAAATAATGGCACGACTCACTTTGTTCAAATCAAGATAGCGACAAATAATTTCAAGCTTTTCATCCGACGACACCATGAAGATCTTCTGATCCACTTTTTCAGTGGTCAGTTGCTCTGCTTCGATCTCGATATGAATCGGACTACTTGTCCAGCGCTGACACAAGTTCAACACGTCCTGATTAAAAGTGGCGCTGAAAAGAAGCGTTTGTCGACGATCAACTTTCGGGCAGCGGCCAAGAATACGTTTAACATCAGGAATAAACCCCATATCAAGCATTCGATCCGCTTCATCAATGACGAGCGTATCCACTTGATCGAGATAAAGGTCGCCGCTATTCAAGAAATCAATAAGGCGACCTGGCGTTGCCACCAAAATATCGATCACATTATTGCGCACATACTCGCGCTGCTTCTGATAGTCGATACCGCCAAGTACAGAGTAGATCGAAAGGCCCGCATATTTCGTCAAAGCACGCGCGTCCTTTTCAATCTGTAGAGCAAGCTCTCGCGTTGGCGCCAAAATCAATGCGCGCG
>NZ_LWFU01000690.1:0-2117 GCF_001635135.1 Oleiphilus sp. HI0080 | reverse complement strand
GTCTCTGAGCAGGGCCTTGGAAGGAGAGTGGGCAGCTTCCGCCTATTACAATCTTGCCACTGATTACGCAGCAACGAGCCGTAACCCTCGCAGAGCCTTGCTGTCTTTGAAGGTTGCACGAGATATCAATCTCGGGGAAGGGCTTTCTGAGGTTGAACTGACAAACCGTATAAATCTCAGTGCGGGAGCGCTGTATCTGGATAACGGTAAGCCAGAAATGGCGAACGAGTTTTTTAACCAAATCGAGATGGACTCTATCTACGTTACGCAAGCGCTCTATTTGTCGGGTCTCGCGAAGAATGAGTTACAGGATTATCGGGGTGCGATCCAGTCTTGGCAGGCAAGTCTGCAATTTGGACTAAGCGCTCCGGGAGTTGCGGAGTCGCTCATTGCTATCCCGCATGCTCAGGCACTTTCTGGGTTTCAGACTCAGGCACTCGAGTCCTACATCAAGGCAAGCAAGCAATTTCTGGACGAACAACAGAATGTTGATAGTTTAATATCAGCAATCGAAGAGTACGGTGCAATCGACGTGCTATTGGAGGAGCGCCCGAAAGCTGACTTACAATGGTTCCTAGACCGATCAACATCGTCCAATACGCAGCGCGCTATTTATCTAAGGTATCTTGCACAAGATTCTCAGCTAATGAGCTTGATGAAAGAATATGCTCAAATCAAATCACTTGATCAAAAGCTGCAGGCAACTGAAAGTCAAATGTCGAGCCTTACTAAAACCTTGAGAACGCAGATCCGCGTGATAGATTCACCGCAAAGCAAACAAAACCTCAAGGTGCTTGAGCAGAAAGTAGCGCAGTTGCATCAACGTATTGAGGGGATCGAATCCGGGTTGAGCGGCGCCAATTTGGCAAAGACGCGTGAATTAGTAACAAGTATTGAAGAAAGACTTTCGTCAGCAAGAGAAAAAGCAACTACGCGTAAATCAGATATAACTGGTCAGCTAAAGGATATTTCTAGAGCTCTCGGCCGAATTTCGGCTTCTCGCAAAGCGTTAAAAGCGTTTAATCGTACCCTTGATACGCTGCTGAGTGACGTTAGTGAGAAAAAACTTTCGTCGCTTAAAAACGATTTTTCTGCTTATTACGAGCAGGCCGAGCTTGGCCTCGTTCAGATTCTTGAAGCGCAAGCACGGTTGCGAACCAAGCGCACCAATTTGTTGGACGCGAGGTATCAATGATCCTGCGCGCTAAATCCTTTGACATGTGTTCAACCCAAAGTGCGCAGAGTGGCTTTATGTTGCTCCGTGGTTGCGCGTTCGTCGTGGCCTGCATTGCCATGTCTTTAGTAGTGGTACCCCATGTTGCAGCAAACGAAAGCTTTACCGTTAATTTTGGTGAAGGTGTAGAGGCGAAGAAAATCGGCGATTTACGTCCTAAAGTGCTTGCCCTGACTAAAAAGCCGGTGCCAGATGTTTCTATAGAGTACGTCATGAAGCGATATCGGGCGCTCTTTGAAAATGCCAGTACGCCAGAAGTCAGGATAGAGGCGTTGGATCGATTAAATAGTTTGAGTGCAAGCTTCGGCATCAATGAAGCAAAGCTTACAGTGGACCCCTATGTCCAAGCTGAGGTCATTCTTGATACCTATCAAAGTATTGTCGACTCAGGAGAGACATATCAGCGGATGGACGAGTTGCTATACCAGACAGCGAAAGCAACCGCGTTCACCGGAGACGTACTTGAATCAATTAAACGCTTGGAGCTGCTAGTCGGCCTCTATCCTAAATCGCCACTGGTTGAGGAAGCTTTATTTCGACTGGCTGAAAACTATTTTGATTTGGCCGAGTTTAGTCGCGCCAAGGAGTTTTATGTAAAGCTGTTAAAGAGTACCAAGGCACCGAGGCTTAGGGCTTTCTCTGAATACAAATTGGCGTGGACGCATTATCGACTTGAGCGTGAAGGTGATGCGTTGTTGTCGCTGTCCGGTTTGTTTGACCAATACCCTGGCGTGTATAACAGCTTGTTTACCACCGACCTAGAAATTATCCCGTTCAAACCAAATGCATATCGTGGTTTTGACTTACCTGCGGAGCCTGGCTTGCTTTCGGACGGAATGCGCCTTTTGGCGCTCCTCAATCAAAATGGCGACCGAATCGCAAA
>NZ_LWFU01000689.1:0-3442 GCF_001635135.1 Oleiphilus sp. HI0080 | reverse complement strand
CAATCGCCTTGGCGGACGCACATTTACGGTAAAGCGCGATGGAAAACTGTTTGAGCTCGGTGGTGCCTGGGTTCACTCCACTCAACCTAACGTTTTTGCTGAGATTAATCGCTACAATTTACCATTAGTGGATTCCACCCCCGGAACGATTCCCAACTTACTGTGGTGGGACGGAGACGAAGCCCGCGATGCAGGCATGAGCGGTATCCCACCACTGATTAAAATGGCTGTCTGTGAGAACAATGCTCCCGAAAGTGAGCCATCCCCTCCGCTGGCTACCTATCAAGGCTTTGCCATTGCCAATGAACAGATGCACCAATTTCACGACGGCGCCACTCACTCCTTTCCTCTGCCCTACGATCCTTTCAGCACCGATAATTGGCATAACGCTGACACCCTATCGGTTCGCGATCGTCTCAATCAAATGGACCTGTCGCCTTCCTTGGCACCTATCATCGAGGGCCTCTTGGGTTCTGCCGTTCATGGGGATTTTGATCAAGCCAGCTATGTAGAAATGCAACGCTGGTGGTCCCTCGTTGGTAGTGATATTGCTCGTTACAGTGATAGCGTCTCTCGCTATAGTTTTAAACACGGTACGCGAAGCTTGATCGATGCAATGCTGGACGATGGTCGCCCCGACGTGGAACTGGGTACGCCAGTGAAGGAAGTTCATGACCTTGGAGATCACGTAAAAATAGTCACCAGTACAGGAAAAACATTCACTTGCCGGTCCACAATCAGCGCCGTCCCGATGAATGTACTATCCACGATTCAATTTTCACCTGCGTTGTCACCACAGAAAATAAAGGCATCCGAGGAAGGTCATGCTGGTTCAGGAGTAAAGTTTTACATTCGCATCCGACAGAATGTAGAGCCCACCTTTATGCTGGCGTCAGAGGAAGAGCCCATAAGCGCCATTATGACTATGGCCAGTCCAAAGGAAGGTACAATTTTTGTGGCATTTTCCACCGATCCGTCACAAATAGACCCCAACGACCACCAGCAAGTGCAGAAACTACTTCGCCGTTTTCTGCCGGACGTGGATGTGGTGGACACTCTGCATTATGACTGGCACCTCGATCCCTACTCTCAAGGCACCTGGTGCGTTCTGAAAAAGGGTCAGTTAAAAGATTCAATTCCCGCACTACGCGAACCTCAAGGCCGCGTGCATTTTGCCGGCGGTGATATTGATTTGGGCTGGCGTGGATTTATCGACGGTGCCATTGCAACGGGCAACCAAGTCGGCCAAAGTGTTGCGCGTCTTTTAAACGCACGTACGACACCAACGTATGACACAGAAAAACCGATAGCCGGTGTCAACGAAGACACTACCCTTGATCAATGCACCGTGTGTCATTCCACAGATACATCCGGAAAAGCAAGCGTAGGCCCCAATCTCAGAGGCAGATACGGACAACCCGCCGCTTCGGCCAATAACTTCAATTATTCATCTGGCTTATCAGAGAGCGACCTGACTTGGAACGAAGCCACTCTTGATCGTTTCTTGAAAGACCCAGCCGGCACCGTACCAGGCACTACTATGGGCTTTGGCGGGGTAAAAGACCCCAGTGAGAGGGCCGCAATCATTGAAGCTCTTCGAGCACTTAAATAGGGGTAACAAGTCGCTAGAGGATAATCACTGAGAAAATCCAACATCGTATGGACAAAGAATGAAGATAAAAAAATATCTGGCTTTTACTTATCTAGCAGCGTTACTCATGCCTGGCTTGGTGTATGCCAATGACAACGACGAGATATACCGGAAGCTGCTAAAAGCCGAATACAACAATCGTGTATTTGCTTATCTTTCCACTCAAATCATAGCCAAGAACCGAGTAGGCTCTCCCATGGGGGAGTTCTATCAAGCGTACTTTCAACTGGAAAAACTGAACAGAGGCCGTTACGAGCGCATGAAAAGTGAACTTAACTTGGACTACCAACCCAATCTGTTCACACGCACACGCGGAAAGTTAACCGGTTATGTCTCCTCGGTTATACCTATTACAGCGGGCATGCTTGTGGCTATCATACAGCCCTACATGGAAAAACTTGCCGCATTGAAAGAAGCGGCCCCGATAGAGCACGCTGAATTTTTTGCTTATGTAGTGGCACAAGAGAAGGCTCAACTTAAAACGGCACAGACAGCAGAAAACAAGGGATGGTCAGCAGGGGCTACGATTTTGAGAGAGTTTATCGAACATCAAAAATAGACTTCAAGTTTTCCCGCAATTAGAACCGGCACTCGAAGGGCTGTAAAAACGCGTAGGTTTTACAGCCCATTCTTCCGGAATCCCGCCCTATCACACCCAAATCAACGACTACTGACTTCCAGCACTGAAGATTCCGCAACCAAACGGTTGCCCACAATCCGAACCTGATCACCGTTTTCCCAGTGTTTATTGGGGGAACGTACGACAATTTCCTCACCGCTTTCTGTCGTCACTCGATACGCCTTGCCGCCAACACCCAGAGCTTCCTGAGTTTTATCACCCAGAATCCAGCCAAGACCAGCGCCAGCCAACGCACCTATGGGACCACCACTCGCAAAGCCACCGATCAGAAAACCAGAAACGCCTACTACGCTCTTGCCCGCAGTAGTATCCAGCGTCTCTCCCGTAAGGGGTTCTAGGGATTTTGCCGCCAAATATTGCAATTCGCTCTGTAGGCCTTGCTATTCCTAGGCTGTAGAGGTGCATTACTTTTCCAGGAACGGTATATATTCCTCAATCGGCGCCATCAGATACTCAATATCCAGCATTTCACTAGACTGATTGAACAGGTATTTACCCTTCAGATTGATGCTCTGCCATGCGACCGGAGATGCTCGCTTAATGGTCTCCGCTTGCTTGTCTTTGCCCTGATGCTCAAAGCTTTGCAGCAGGTTACTGAGAACTTTGGAGTTGAAGTAGATGATGGCATTGGCCATTAATCTAGCGCATTCATTCCACAGCTCGATCTCTTCATCGCTGTTACCACGGAATCGGTCACCATTCACCTGGCTAATCGCTCGGCGTAGCTGATGATAGGCTTCACCGCGGTTCAGTGCTTTTTGCACATGACTACGCAGCTCAGGGTCATCAATGTAGCTCAGCAAATATCGAGCTTTTACTAATCGGTTGTATTCGGTAAATGCTTCAAGTAAGGGGTGGTTACTTTTATAAGATGAAAGTTTTCGCACCAAGGTGGGGTCCTGGGGATTTTCCGTCTTAAAAAGACATAATACTACACAGCCCCCGTGGTTCCTGGTCTCCAGAGGGGTATTAACTTAGACATTTCCTCCAGTTTCGGTAATCGGCCGCATTATTTCCTCGATATCGATCAGGTTTTGTTCAAAGTCGAAGCTATAAGTCCCATTCAGATTAATGTTGTGCCAAGCCACCGGCGACACCTGCTTTGTAATCCCCAGCTTTTCTTCATCGCCAATGCCCTCGAAGTGCCTCAG
>NZ_LWFU01000688.1:0-2359 GCF_001635135.1 Oleiphilus sp. HI0080 | reverse complement strand
TGCAAGCAGTGCTTCAAGTCTGCGTAATGCTCTATCCGTACGCCAATCTTTTGCAAGTTCTACGGCCGCTTTCACAAGATGACCTTGATGCTTCTCGAGCTTTGCTTCAAAGCGCTCAAACAGTGTGAATGCATCGGCAGTGCCTCCGGCAAAACCCGCAATGACTTTGCCGTTATACAGGGTTCGCACTTTTCGCGCGTTGCCTTTCATAATGGTGTTACCGAGAGAAACCTGGCCGTCGCCGCCAAGCGCGACTTCGCCTTCTCTTCGTACTGATAATATGGTGGTCATGTCTCTCTCCTAAGCTAAAACAGGCGCATCCTTGCGATATGGCCTCTAAGCCATGAATTTCAAGGTGGTAGTTTAAAAATAGGAGTAAAAAAGCAGCGCCGGAAGGCTTACTGCTTTTTGGATTTTTTGACCAGAGGTTGGATATTGATGGCGTAGAGCTTATCAAGCGCCGCGTTCATCTCACTTCTAGACTGAAAGGGGCCCGTTTCAACTCGATGCCAAGTGCTTCCTTTGTCGTTGGTTACCGTTCGGATTTTAGCTTTTAGGCCTTGGAAGGCGATGGTCGCTTTTTGTCGTTCGGCGTCAGTGCTTGAGCGAAAGGAGCCAGTCTGAACCATATAAAGGTACTCTTCTTCGGCGCCTTTTTCTTTAAATGTATAGGCATCCACGGTGTCTGTGTCTACCTCGCTGTTAGGAAGAAGGTCATAAAACTGGAAGCGTGCTTCGGGTTTTATGACGGCTTTTTCTTTTGATTCAGCCTCAGCTTTAGGCTTCGTGCTGTTAGGAGCGGGCTTGCTGATAGCTTGATTGGTCGCGCCATCATCTACCTGAGCTAGTTTATAGAGTGCGAACCCAAAGCCACCAAGAAGGGCTGCGATTAAAAAAAGATGTAAGCCCTTGCCTGATCCAGCGTTATCGACAGTTTTTGTTGCAGACGTTTTTTTCGCGGCAGAACCTGTCTTTGCGGAAGGTTTCTTTTTGCGCTTTGCAGCAGGCTTTTTAGTCGTGCTGGGTTTTGCGTAATCTCGAGTCATGATTACATGCTTTCTGGCGCGCTAACACCGAGTAGATTCAAACCATTCTTGATAACTTGCTGGACTGCGATGCAGAGAGTGACTCGCGCATCGCGCACGTTTTGATCATCGACCAGCACTTTATTGCTGTTGTAATAGGTGTGAAATTCGCTAGCTAGATCTCTTAAATAGTGTGTCATGGTATGCGGTTCCAGCTGCTCTGCTGAGTTGATCAATGTTGACGGATATTGTGTTAGGCGTTTGGCCAAGTCTACTTCTGCATCAACACTGTTGCGAGCTAGCTCTGCAAGGCCGTTTTCTCGATCCACACTGATACTTTCCTCTTCAAGTTTTCGCAGCATGCTAGCGATTCGAGCGTGCGCATACTGAATGTAGTAAACAGGATTGTCTTTACTTTGCGACTTTGCGAGCTCCAAGTCGAAGTCCATATGTTGCTCTGCCTTGCGCGTTACGTAGAAAAATCGGGCTGCGTCTTTTCCGACTTCATCACGCAGCTCGCGGAGAGTCACAAATGAGCCGCTTCGCGTTGACATCTGCACGCGCTCAGTGCCGCGGTAAAGGATGGCAAACTGAACAAGCTTGATATCGAGCTTGTCTGGGTCAAGATCCATCGCCTGCAGTGCGGCTTTAACCCTTGCAATGTAACCGTGGTGATCTGCGCCCCAAACATTAACGACGCGGTCATAGCCACGCTCAAATTTATTCAGATGGTAAGCAATATCAGAGGCGAAGTAGGTTGTTTCGCCATTGTCGCGTTTTACAACGCGATCTTTATCGTCACCAAAGGCTGTCGATTTAAACCAGATGGCACCGTTTTGTTCGTATAGAAAACCATTGGCATCTAGTCTCGCTAGCGCGTCGTCGATCTTATCTGCAAGAGATGCTTCGGAAAACCATTGCTGGTAATGCACACCAAATTCACCGAGATCGTCTCGAATATCATCTACAATGGAATCTCTGCCGGCATTAAATACGATGGAAAAGTCGTTACCGAGCAGAGCTCGAGCTCGTTCAATTACGGCATCGATGTAAAGCTCTTTATCGCCGCCCTCGTCTTCGTCTTTCGGCAAGTTGCCAAAAACCTCTTCAGCGGTTTTACTAAAACGTTCTCCGTGTTCGTCAGAAAGCGCTTTGGCGATGTCATAAATGTAAGCGCCTTTATAGCCGTTTACAGGGAATTTGAGGTCTTCGTTGAAGCTTTCGAGATATCGTAGCCAGACACTGGCGGCGAGAATATTCATCTGTCGACCAGCATCATTGACGTAGTATTCCCGCTCAACTTCATAGCCCGCGGCTTCCAAAAAGTCAGAGAC
>NZ_LWFU01000687.1:0-679 GCF_001635135.1 Oleiphilus sp. HI0080 | reverse complement strand
AAGCTCCCCAAGGTTTGTCACATTCAGCGATTCTTTCATGACGTCAAAACGTGCAACTGAGAGTGCGGTATCGAATGTCGTAACAGTTAAGCAGCAACCGTTAATCGCGATACTGGCCCCGCGCTGCAAGCCGCTTAAGGCGTCCGGGGGGAATCGGAATGTTATTGAGCTCAGAGCGTCACGTTTTTCTATCGCTGTCACTTCTGATTTACCTTGGACGATACCAGTAAACATGGCGTTTGCTCCTTTGGGCTAAAAAATCGAACAGTAATTATGCTTCGTATTGCATTAAAGAATCCGTCTATTCTACCGATATAACCTATTAAGAGCATTAAGGAAGTAGTGCGTGTCGAAAGCAAATCCAGAGAATCAAAATGCGGTAGCTTCAGGGTTGCTTAGAAACGAAGTGCCGCCTCAAAAACGAGCAGAAGCCTCACGTCCCGAGTCAGAAGAGCGCGGTGTTCGGAATATTCGTAGCAGAACACCTAATGCGGATAAAAAACCCGCTTTTGGTGTGAAAGATCCCGCAGCCGATCAAGACAAGCCGCCCGCAGGCAGTGCAGCCACGCTTAAATTAAAAGACGGACCTATTGATGAAGAGACACTTCATGATTTCGCCACGCAGAAGCGACTTTTGGCAAGTTGTGAGCGCGTCAATCTAGTAAACCTTCAAGTTTTG
>NZ_LWFU01000686.1:0-1130 GCF_001635135.1 Oleiphilus sp. HI0080 | reverse complement strand
AACACAATACGCCGATCTTCGTTTTGAAGGATGTAGGCAGAATCACCGTTTGGAACGCGAGGGACGATGAGATGACTGCCTTTGATGAGGCGAATGCCTCTCGAAGCTTTAAGTTGGGGTACCCCTTTGTCGATAACGCGTCGCATCCATGGGCCTGCAGCATTGATAATGTGTTTTGCGTGCACTTTATAAGAATCGCCGTCAGCTAAATTTGTGCAAGAGATAACCCATTGTTGTTTTTCTTTAACGTAATTTGCCGCTTCACACCGAACGCCAGTTTTGATTGTTGCGCCCCGCTCGGCGGCGTCAATGGCGTTGTTTACTACTAGGCGGGCATCGTCCACCCAGCAATCATAGTATTCAAAACCTTTCTGGATGTCTGGCTTTAACCCTGCAGCCATGCCTAGTGGAACGCTCTTTGCGCTCGGGAGGCTATTACGCTTACTCAGGTGGTCATACATAAACAGGCCTGCTCGGATCATCCAGGACGGTCTCAGATGAGGGCGGTGAGGTAAAGTGAACTTCAGAGGGCTGACAAGGTGTGGTGCTTTTGAAAGCAGCACCTCTCTTTCTGCCAGAGCTTCTTTAACCAAGCGGAATTCGTAATGTTCAAGGTAACGCAGACCTCCATGAATGAGCTTGCTACTTGCAGAAGAAGTTCCTGAGGCAAGATCATTTTGCTCGGCTAAATATACGTTTAAGCCTCTGCCGGCTGCGTCGGCTGCAACTCCGCAACCATTGATACCACCACCTATAATAAAAAGGTCATACACCTTCTTTGAATCCATGTGCTTTGTTTGCTCTCTAGTTTTGTGCTGAATAAACCCGCGTAGGATAACGTATTAGACTCAGATAACTTGAACCGAATCAACAATTTCGAACATCGTGCTTAAAGGCGTTGAAAAAAGTTATCAGAACCGTATCTTTGACGCATCGAAACTGCCCACTATCGTAAGGCTAAAAATAACAATGAATCGATTTATTCTATCGCTTGATCAAGGAACCACTAGTTCAAGGGCATTACTTTTTAATGAGCGTGGTGCGCATATAGCGACAGCGCAAGAAGAATTCACTCAGTTTTTTCCTCATAACGGTTGGGTTGAGCATGACCCCGAAGAGATATGGAGCAC
>NZ_LWFU01000685.1:0-1410 GCF_001635135.1 Oleiphilus sp. HI0080 | reverse complement strand
GATTGGCTAACCATGGGGCAGTTGTTATCGTTGCCGATGATCGCTTTAGGCGTAGGTATGGTTGTTTATGCGCATCATAAAGCGCCGCCTGAATCGAAGTAGAGGTTATTTATGCAGGCTTATTTGGATCTAATGCAAGATGTCGTCGATAACGGCGTTGATCGAGGTGATAGAACCGGTGTTGGCACCCGTTCAGTATTTGGCCGGCAGATGCGATTTGATTTGAGTGAAGGTTTCCCCCTGGTCACAACAAAAAAAGTGCATCTTAAAAGCATCATTTATGAGTTGTTGTGGTTTTTAAAGGGCAGTACGGATAACAACTGGTTGTCCGAGCGTGGCGTGAGCATTTGGAATGAGTGGGCGACCGAAGAGGGCGACCTTGGGCCGATTTATGGTAAGCAATGGCGCAGCTGGGCAGGCCAGGATGGCCGCGTTGTAGATCAAATTTCTGATTTGATTACCCAAATCAAAACCAAGCCGAATTCCCGGCGTTTAATTATCTCGGCTTGGAATCCGACCGAGCTACCGGACGAGTCTATCTCACCTCAAGAAAATGTGCATGAGGGGCGTATGGCGTTGGCTCCGTGCCATTGCTTGTTTCAGTTCTACGTTGAGAACGGGCGCTTGTCGTGTCAGCTTTATCAGCGAAGTGCTGATTTATTTCTAGGTGTCCCGTTTAACATCGCCAGTTATGCCTTGTTAACGCACATGATTGCGCAGCAATGTGATCTTGATGTGGGTGATTTTGTGCACACATTTGGTGACTGCCATCTGTACAGTAATCACCTTACGGACGAGATTGTGTTTGAGCAATTAAGACGAACTCCAAGAGCGTTGCCAAAACTCAATATCAAGCGTAAACCGGAGAGCATCTTCGGTTATGAGTTTGAGGATTTTGAAGTACTTGATTACGATCCGTATCCTGGAATTCGTGCTCCGATTGCGATCTAAGAACTGAAGGCTGACTTAATTATGCGTATTTCCCTCATTGTGGCCTTGTCTGAGAATCATGTGATTGGTCGAAATAACAAGCTGCCTTGGTATCTTCCCAACGATTTAAAATACTTCAAACAGGTGACGATGGGCTTGCCGATTGTCATGGGCAGAAAGACGTTTGAATCGATTGGTAAGCCCCTTCCAGGGCGAACCAATATTGTGGTTACGCGAAATACTGATTGGTCGGCAGACGGTGTTCGGGCGGTGCATTCGTTAGAAGAGGCCTTTGAACTGGCAGAGTCTATTGCCGAGATTGATGGTCGAGAAGAGTTAATGATTATCGGCGGCGATCAAATTTATCAGAGTGCGTTGCCGTTAGTCGATCGAATGTATTTAACGGAAGTGCACGCGCATGTTGATGGCGATGCCTATTTTCCTAAATTTGATCCCGCGGATTGGCATGAAATCGGTCGC
>NZ_LWFU01000684.1:0-938 GCF_001635135.1 Oleiphilus sp. HI0080 | reverse complement strand
GAACCGAACATGAGTAGCGGAAGTATCGTACAAATTATTGGGGCGGTTATTGACGTCGAGTTCGCGCGCGATTCCGTACCTAATGTTTATGATGCGTTGACTGTCGATGGTGGCGAAACCACTTTGGAAGTTCAACAGCAATTAGGTGATGGTATTGTTCGTACCATCGCAATGGGAAGCACCGAAGGTCTTAAACGTGGCCTTCAAGTAGCTAATTCAGGCGCACCTATTTCTGTACCGGTTGGTACGGAAACGCTAGGTCGTATCATGGACGTTCTTGGACGTCCAATCGACGAGCGCGGTGAAATCGGTGAGCAAGAGCGTATGCCTATCCACCGTAAAGCACCAACCTACGCTGAGCAGGCAGCAAGTGCTGAGCTTCTCGAAACAGGCATCAAGGTAATCGACTTGGTCTGCCCATTTGCGAAAGGTGGTAAAGTCGGTCTGTTCGGTGGTGCCGGTGTTGGTAAAACCGTAAACATGATGGAGCTTATCAACAACATAGCTTTGAAGCACTCAGGACTTTCTGTATTTGCAGGTGTTGGCGAGCGTACTCGAGAAGGTAACGATTTCTACCACGAGATGCAGGAAGCAGGCGTTGTTAACTTGGAGAACCCTACGGAATCCAAGGTAGCAATGGTTTACGGACAGATGAACGAGCCGCCAGGAAACAGACTTCGTGTTGCTCTGACCGGTCTGACTATGGCTGAGAAGTTCCGTGATGAAGGTAAAGATGTACTACTGTTCGTAGACAACATCTATCGTTACACGCTAGCGGGTACAGAGGTATCGGCCCTACTTGGTCGTATGCCTTCAGCGGTAGGTTACCAGCCTACACTCGCAGAAGAGATGGGTGTACTTCAAGAGCGCATCACGTCTACGAAGACGGGTTCGATCACGTCAATTCAGGCGGTATACGTACCGGCAGATGACTTGAC
>NZ_LWFU01000683.1:0-1209 GCF_001635135.1 Oleiphilus sp. HI0080 | reverse complement strand
CCACTCTATTAGAGATCTTTACTGATGAAGGAGTCGGAACGCTAATTAGTAATCTTTAGCGTCACCTGGATCAGGCGGTCGTGATTTTGTTACCGCCTTCTTTCACGGCTTTGGATAAGGCCGACTCTGTTTTCCGTAACATTTGCTCGGCGCTTTCGTTGTCCTTCAGACTTGCTATCGCCGCCGATACTGTAATTGTGCCAAGCTGAACTTTTGCTGCGCTATCGGAGAGGGTTTGTTTGGCAAGCCTCATGCGCAAATTATCAGCAACGCTATGTGCATCGTCAGTGTTGGTGTCGGGCAAAATCATCGCGAAGGTCTGTTCGCCATAACGGGCTATCGTGTCCGCACCCTTTAGGTTTTTCTTGAACAGGGTGGCGATAAACTTTAGCACTTTATCCGCAATGGCATCGCCGAATTTACTGCGAAATAATTTAAAGTCGTCCACTTCAAGCAGAACAATCGATATTGCTTCCTGATCTGATCGAGCCATGACTGCATGTGTCTCAAGATCCTCAATAAAAACACTCTTCGTCGGGATTCGTGTCAGAGTATCAATGCTAGATTCGCCGCTTAGCCGCGCTACCTCTTCTTTGAGTTGCTGCATTTCTCGAGTCATCGATACGAGAGAGTTTTGCATTTCACTTGCGGCGTCCTCACGATGCTTCGTGTGTTCAATAAGCTGCGCAACCATTAATTTCAACTCGCCAATGCTTTGCATCGCATCCGCTTCAGAAGATATATCCTGAAGCGCCTTGGAATACATGCCTAGACCTTCACCCTCTTGCCGAGCTTGCTTCAAAAAGCTGTTGATGACCCCTTTCACGTTATCACTAAGCTGATTTACGAGCGCTTCCCGTTCACTTGCAATATGTTTTTGATAGAGGTCCTTATGAATTGCTGATGTGAATGCGGTTTTGTTGAGATCTAAAAGATTAATCTCATTTACGAGCGAGGCGTTGCGGCCGCTCACATACTCATACCAAACGGCATAGTTCTCGGGTGTCGTCGCAATGTTTCGTTTCTGCATCTCAGGCAGAGTCTGCTTCAGCAGCGTAACGGCGGCTGTAATATCGCTATTTGATTGCATGGTCTGGTACTTCTTGCATGGCGCTCAAAGGTGGAAAATAAAAGCTGTATATTAAGTTATAGCAGATATATAAGGTTGCTTATAACTTTTGAGGATAAGTTGTTATTATAGTTAGCCTT
>NZ_LWFU01000682.1:0-2787 GCF_001635135.1 Oleiphilus sp. HI0080 | reverse complement strand
GAATAAGATCCATCAGGTTCATCAGAAAAACCCAAACGAAGATCGTCAATGCTAGGGGCGCTACGATCGGGTTACGTCCGTGAAACATGTCTTTCACATTATTGTCGATAAATTCAACGATAATCTCGACAAAATTCTGGAGACGACCTGGTACACCTGAAGTGACAGATTTGGCTACGAGACGGAATAACAAGCAGAAAATAAGACCTAGTCCGAAAGACCATGCCAAACTGTCTACATGAAACGCATTAAAACCCATCGCTGCAGCTTCCGCTGAACCGTGAGCCATTGTCCATGTATCTGCTTCTAGAACCGAACCGTCGTAACGTTCAAAACCAGCGGGCAACTTACCATAGGTTAAATTGGTTAAGTGGTGCTGGATATACTCGGTAGTTGTTGGGTTTTCACCTGCCATAGTTAAGGGCCTACACTTACTTTTTAAGAAACTGTTCGTGGTTTTACTTGGCCAATAGCATTGGCGCAATACCATTTATGATGACAAGAACAATAAAGCTCATCATCAATGCAAATATATCCGCTTCTTGATAGAAGCTAAAAACCAGTGCAAACCCCGCCGCTACTAGCAGCAGTTTAGAACTTTCTGCACTGTAAAAACTTTGGACTGTTTTTACGGCTGCTCTCGCACCCATGTAGCGAAATGATTTGTAAGCAAAATACTGCTGAGGAGCGATAAAAATACAAGCACCCAATACCGCAGAAATTGCCGCTACATTTCCTTTAGTCAGCCAGAAAATGACGGTTAATAGGCCGGCTGACAAACATTGTATCCCGAATATTAGGAGTAGGGGTGGTTTGCTAATTTAAACACTCCTGGTTAGCGCTAAAAAATATGTCGCTAACTCGTCCAAAATAGTTCGGTTACGCACTATATTAAGGCGCGGCAATTGTAGGGCAAATGCATAACCCATTCAACACTAGAGTCTGCTTATTTATTGGTCAATCGTAAAAAATACCACTTTTAGGATTAGTTTTAGCTTTGTCGCGCAAACACTTGTTCTTATTACTTGATATGCGACAAAATTCCGTCAAGCTCGTCAAGAGAGTTATAACTAATTACTAGCCTGCCCTTGCCACGAGAACCCTGACTGATTTCGATGCGTGCACCTAGCTTTTCAGATAGCTCTTCTTCTAGTTGCTTTACATTGGGATCTTTTGCGGGAGAAGCCTTTCTTTTGGGTTGAGGGCTTTCCAATAACTTTCGAACGAACGCCTCTGTCTGCCGAACTGACATTGACTTAGAGTTGACCTGATTTGCTGCTGCCAATTGATCCTCACTGGGTAAACCAAGCAACGCTCGACCATGTCCCATTTCTAGATCACCATGTTCCAGCATCAGTTTTACATCATCATGCAAGTTCATCAATCGAAGCAGGTTGGTCACAGTAGAGCGTGACTTACCGATTGCTTCTGCAACTTCACCTTGTGTCAGCTCAAATTCATCCTGAAGTCTTTGAAGCGCAAATGCCTCTTCCATTGCATTGAGATTTTCTCGTTGAATGTTCTCGATCAAGGCCATTGCAACAGCCGCTTCATCAGGAACATCACGCACGATTGCAGGCACGCGATCAAGTTGTGCTAACTGAGATGCGCGCCATCGACGCTCACCGGCAATAATTTCATACTTACTTTCTGAAATTGGGCGCACAACGATTGGCTGCATAATACCTTGTTGACGAATAGACTCAGCAAGCTCTTCTAACGCCTGTTGATCCATGTCGCGGCGCGGTTGATATTTACCGCGCTGAATCAACTCGACAGGGATTTCGCGCAGATATTTTTCGTCTGCTTCTGAATGCTTTAAGGGCTCTATATTTGATCCCTTTAACAAGGCACCTAACCCTTTCTCTCCGATAACGCGCTTTCTAGCCAATGTGGTTCCTTATTAAACTGCTACCAATTCGGGTTTATTGGATCTTTTAGTACGACGGACGATTTCACCAGCTAGTGCAAGATAAGCTAAAGCTCCTCTTGAAGACTTATCATAATACAAAGCAGGCATGCCATGACTTGGCGCTTCTGCTAGGCGAACATTTCGAGGAATGGCCACTTTAAATACCTGATCACCGAAGTATTCTTCCAGCTCTTCTGAAACGTCCTTCGTTAAGCTATTGCGCGGATCATACATCGTACGAAGGATTCCAGAGATCTGCAGAGCTGGATTGATTGTTTCTCTGATCTGTTCAATCGTACTCATTAAAGCAGCAAGGCCTTCCAACGCATAGTACTCGCACTGCATCGGAATGATGACGCCGTCACTCGCGGATAATGCATTGACAGTGAGCATGTTAAGCGAGGGTGGACAATCAATCACGATAAAATCGTAGTGAGCACGCACTTCGTTCAAACCAAGCCGCAACCTGTGCTCCCTGCCAATCTCATTTAAAAGTTCGACCTCAGCAGCAACAAGATCCCCGTTAGCAGGTAAAACATCAAAATGGCCATGCTTGGCGCGAACTGCGATATCTTCAAATGAAGCTTTCTTAGTAAGAAGATCATAAACAGTGAGATCGAGCTCGTTCTTCATTATTCCGCAACCCATTGTTGCGTTGCCTTGCGGATCAAGATCAATCATCAAGATTTTGCGTTTAGTCGCAGCAAGAGAGGCTGCAAGATTGACACTTGTAGTTGTCTTGCCGACCCCACCTTTTTGATTGGTAACTGCGAATATCTGTGCCACTGGAGGTACCCTATAAACTGGTATAAATCAGCTGTGTGCACACAGCCGAACTATGAAACTGATTCTATAATAATTAAATGTCGCGCGGC
>NZ_LWFU01000681.1:0-19056 GCF_001635135.1 Oleiphilus sp. HI0080 | reverse complement strand
AATCTCACTCGCACTCGTGATTCGGTTTTTAGGCAGAAATGTAATACGTACCGGTTCAGATCAATCTTTCATTCGCGCGCGCCATCTCTCCGCGTACAGGCGATGTTCGTAATTTCGCTGCAACTCATAGACCTGCACATTTGGATTAGTGGGAGCGTCATGACAAACGACTTTCACGCCATGCTGCATAGCAATCAGTTTGACTTCATCCGGAGAGATTTCTAAATCACGCTGAGCTACTCGATATTCTTGCCGAGGATGGTTCGGATTGCACAGTTCCCTAATACCCCATCGATCCATCGCAGGCTTGTATGCGCGATAATACTTCACATAGGACAAGTAAAATGCCAGGCCACCGATTAACGCAACACCAAAGATCCCTTCCTCAGCGCCGTTTCGCGCTAACGACCAGATCAGTACCACTGCGAGAACGAGTAACGCACCCGACAGTTTAAGCTCATAGGACGTAAAAAGATTTGGAGCGACAACTCCGTAATTCTCTCCATGTCGCATCCACTTAACTAAGCGTTGAACCCCTTTAAACATATTCCCCTCCAAAAACAAACGCGAAATTTCGACTAGGTCTCGGGATAATATTGAACTACGTTACGTTATATAGAAGACGCTCTTTTCGCTCGCAATCTTTGTTTGGTTACTTTTTGTTCTAACTGCGACACTAATGCGATGCATGACCAATGCATCATCAGCTAAAAGAGAATAAGACAATAACCTTGTAATTTAGTGCGTGCTCTACGTATACTTTTTGATCATGCAATCAGAATGTTGTCGATCGCTCCTTCTGACGCTAACAAACAGTTAGCTCATCAAATAAAAACAATGTGGAGTCATCAAATGGGCGAACAATTCGCAAATTGGTACAAAGAACAAGGTGAGTACATTACAGGAGGGCTGTTTGCTCTTATCGTGCTCGATATCTTTATGTTTCTTATGCACTGTATTACTGAAAAAACGACCGAAGGTTACGGCCTGATGACCCTCGTTATTGCGCTATCCATCGGTGCTTTAGCCTGGATCGAGAAGCTTTATTCTCAACAAGAAGAAAGCCACTAGAGAATAATCACTGTGCTCGGTTTCCTGCCGAGCAACAGCCTCTTCGTACCTAATTTAATCCCTCTGCGTCTTCCCATACAGCAATCGGCTCCAAAGATCATCGAAGGAGTATCAAGCTGGTATTGTGTTTGCATCTATTCATTGGTGTCGAGTCGTTTGCCGAATTTCCGGCAAACTCTTTCCGAAAACCAATAGGTTGCAGAACAATGAGTCAAATTTCACCGCGAGATGCCGTACTTGAGCTAGGCCTCCAGCTGAAAAATGCCTTCAAGTCACTCAGTCCCGATCCCACGAGCAGTTTGCAACAAGCGACAGCACCGCCAAACGTGCAAGAAGAATTAGTTAAGAATGACGACGCTGTGAGCTTGAGTACAGAGGCGCAAAGCAAGTCGAAACAAGTCGAAATAACGGCTTTAAAAAGGGAAATTGGCAACGAGCGAAACTATATCCAGCAGGTCATTACAAACAAGCTTTCGGAATATGGATTACCTGCCAATACGGCATTAACCATACAAACATCAGTATCGGGCGGTATTGTCGCGCAAGGAGCGGTTGTGAATAGCAAGCTTGAAAGAATAAGTTTCGATCTGAATCAGGATCAAAACTTTGTAAATGCCTATCGCTCAGTAAGCAAGCAACACCCTACTCTAGAATATGCCGACAATGTATCAAAACTCTCGCAAGCTTACGGCCAAAGCAATCAAGTATTTGAAAGTTTAATAAGCGAACAAGATGAATTTAACCGGTTAAGAGATTTGACCCTGCGCTTTCAGAGCCTTCAATCCCAAGCCGATTCTAGTCAGGCATAGCAGGATATTCGCTAGCTTTAATAATAGGGTGGACATTATCTCTTAGAGGTAAGGCGTCCACCTGTCTGATGAATCAAGACCGCCCGTTTACAATGCCTCTTCAAACTTGTTTTGCGCATATGCTCAGACTTAGATGACTTACTCAAAGGCTGTTACATCACCGCAACCACGTCGCAGAACAACCGGTTCTTCGTCTGACAGATCAATTACCGAACTGGCCTCAAACCCACAGAAACCGCCATCAATCACTAAGTCTAAACTGTGCTCAAGGCTAGCCCGAATATCGTATGGGTCCGTCATGGGAAGCTCTTCATTTGGAAGGCTGAGAGTAGTGCTCATTAACGGGTGCCCTAACTCTTCTACCAACGCCAAGGTGATTTTGTTATCAGGAATACGGATGCCAATTTGACGTCGCTTGGGGTTCATTAAGCGGCGAGGAACCTCACTAGTGGCCTTTAGAATGAAAGTATAAGGCCCGGGAGTATGCGCCTTAATTTGCCGATATTGCCCGTTATTTACCTTGGCATATACTGCGATATCACTGAGATCTCTACACACTAAAGTAAAGTTGTGTTTTTCGGTAAGTCTTCGAATTGTGCGAATCCTGTCCGCTCCGTTCTTGTTGCCAATATCGCAGGCTAATGCATAAGCCGAATCTGTCGGATAGGCGATCACGCCCCCGGATTTAATGATATCTACCGCTTGACGAATAAGACGCTGCTGCGGGTTTTCTGGATGTATTTGAAAGAACTGGCTCATAGAAAGCTACCCATTCTTAGAGCCCCCCATACAATTCGGTGACTGCAACGACTTATCTCTCTGCTCCTGCCATTCAGCCGGGGTATAAAGATGTAACGCCAATGCATGCAAGCCCTCGTTCATTAACGACGACACCTCGGCGTATACCGCTTGATGCCGTGCTACCTTTCTTTTCCCTTCAAAATCACCAGAAACCAGAACCAACTTAAAGTGGGTTTCCGAATTCTCAGGCACAGAGTGCATGTGGCTCTCGTTCTCTAAAAGCAAATAGTCGATGCTGAATGCTTTTTCTAATAAAGCCTTGATCAAATTTTCTCGTTCCACTCCGACCTCATAACGTCTTTCAGCAATCTAATGACGCGAAGATAGTACTCTCAATATAGAGGCTTTTCTAGCAGGAACTACGTCACATAATTGCAATTCGCTACAGATCAAAACCAAAAACAGTTTCTTTGGAGCGGCTTTGCAATCTAACTGCATAAAAGCAGGTCGGAAAATTTCAAAAAGCAACTACACTTATTGGGATAAATAGAGAAATATTAGGGACATAGGGCGTAGAGCTTTGTTCCCGAGACATTTCAAAATAGTTCTTTGCAATATTAAGCGGGGTTAGGGAATGAAAATTGCGTTACTTGAGGATGAACTGTCGCAAGCTGAAACAGTTGTGGATCTACTTACGACCTATGGTCATGAGTGCGAGCATTTTGCGACGGGGAAATCATTTTTGTACTCTGTCCTGCATAATAGTTATGACTTACTCATTTTGGATTGGCAACTTCCAGACATCGAAGGAACCGAGGTTCTTCGCCAAATCCGTTCAGAAATGAACTGGAGGATTCCGGTTCTTTTTTTGACACAGAGAGATAGCGAAGCAGACATTATTACAGCACTTGATGCAGGCGCAGACGACTACTTAGTGAAGCCTGCACGCCAAGGAGAATTAGTGGCACGGGTCAATGCACTCAGCCGAAGAGTTGGCGGAGAACAAGCTGAGCAGGAAGAGATTGAAGTCGGTCCATATCAAATCAATCTTGGTAAGCGAACAATCATTTCCTCTGGAGAAGACGTGTCACTTACCGATAAAGACTTCGATCTAGCTGTGTTTATGTTCCAGAACATTGGTCGCCTTCTTTCAAGAGATTTTTTGTTGGAAAGAGTTTGGGGAATATCTTCAAACATTAATACGCGCACGGTAGACACCCACGTCAGCCGCCTGCGTCGAAAACTTAACATCAAGCCGGAAAATGGATTTCGTATTAAGACGATATACCAACATGGCTACCGACTGGAGCGTGTGAGCGAATAGCTTTCGTCAAAGTTATCGCCCTTTCTAACTTATGAATGGTCTTGCGTTGTCAGTTCATAGTTGTTTCAAGCAGAGGCTCATTGCCCCCGTTAGACTTTTGCTTGCCCTATATATACTGCTGACAGCCTTCGCCGGTAGCAGCCTTGCATTTGCGCAGGGATATGCAGACCAAAATAATCTTGATTGGCATTACACTATTCGGCCATCAGACAACCTACCACTGGTATCAAAACGTCTGCTTAAGCCACAATATTCTTGGACATCGATAGCGCACTACAACCATATTAAAGACATCGATAAACTGCAGGTGGGGTCTATCATCAAGATCCCCGTATCGTGGCTCAAGTACCAACCTCAACCCGCAAAAATAGAAAGCTATATTGGCATGGCACTCATCAAACGCAGTCAAGACTCGCGATATATGCCAATATCAAAGCAATCACACGTTTATGTCGGTGACGAGCTACTAACGCGCGAAGGCCAAATTACCGTAGAGTTTGCAGACGGCACTAACCTACGCATGGACGCTTTCTCCCATCTAGTTTTTAATAAACTTAGTAGTTACAAAGAGGTGGGCATGGTCGATACTCGCATGCGCCTCGGACGCGGAGGCATCAGAACTCAGGTTGAACCTTTAACCAAAGGGTCCCGCTATGAGATCAGCACCCCTAGTGCTGTAGCGGCCGTTCGCGGAACGGATTTTCGTTTAAGAACAAACCTTCAAGGAACGACTCTAGAAGTTCTCGAAGGCGCAGTCGAACTGATGCATGATCATGGCCAAGAACTGATCAAAGCTGGGTTCGGAGCTCGTCTATTCAGCCCAAGCGCGCTTATTGAAACGATAAGGCTAGATACTCTGCCACGCATCGCTAGTCAGTCGGGTGGATCTTTTTCCGATTCCGAGCAAGACCTAGACTGGAAAGGGTTACCGGCAGGTTATAGTCTTGCGGAGGCTAAAACGACGTTATCCGCAAATAAAACTGCGAGCAACTCTGCGCAAGAGTTAGAATCCGAGAGCTCGTCAAACTCAGCGTCTTCTAACAATCAAAGTGCCCAAGTTTCAGACCCTAATTCGGCCGACGTTGCTATCTTAGATCTCCCCCTACCTGGCAGTATTATTGATGGATTTACGGCGGAATTTACTTGGTCAGTCAACTCTCCGTCTACGCTATCTCGCTTAGAACTCTCACAGAACAGCGACTATGATCGCCTCGCTCTACCGACTAAATGGTCCGAAAACACTGCTTATCGAATTGAGCAACAGCTTCCAGCCGGAAATTATTTTTGGCGAGTTCGAACCCTGAGTACTGGCAACGCAGAAAGCCTGAGCGCTTCTAGAGCAGTATCTATCCAGGGGAAACTCGATCCAGTATCAATTTTGACCGTAAACTATATCGGCGATCAGGTTGGCATGTTCTGGCATAAAGTAGACAATGCAAAAGGGTATGTACTACAAGTTTCAGATGACAAGGAGTTTCGTCGTTTGTTAAAAGAAGAGACCCTCGGTAAAACTAGCGCATTTCTCAAGCTACCCGAAGGCAAGACCTTTTATGCACGCGTAAAAGGTTTAGGCGATGAAGTATATGCTTCGGAATTTGGGCCACAGAAAGAGATAAAGGTAGAGCCTAAACCAAATTAAGCGCTCAAGCGCATCACCCACTGATCAAAACACAATAATCATAAAGCGATATTATGGCGACTAGGCCTCTAAACGATCCACACCCCTACGAGCAGCATATTCTGACGCTAGCTCTGATTTTAGCCAGTGCTCTTCTGGTATATAGCCACGTAGCGAAACGCTTCGACTTGCTTACGTACGATGTGTTCATGCATGCTTCCACTGCGGAACCAGATCCGGATACGGTCATTGTTTCCATCGATGAAAAAAGCCTCAATAGTATTGGGCAGTGGCCTTGGCGGAGAGCTATTCACGCCCAGCTTGTCGAAAAGCTAACAGAGTATAAATCCTCCCTGATTGTATTCGACGTGCTCTTTTCGGAGTACGATACGCAGCACCCCGAGGATGATCTAAGACTCACTCAAGCAATCGAGAACGCGGGCAATGTCCTGCTCCCCTTGCATATTCACCCATTGGCCTACGACAAGCCACTTTCTGAAATCTTACCCATTCCGGAACTAGCAAATGCCGCAAAGGGCTTAGGCCATGTTCATGTTGAGCTAGACGAGGACGGATTAACACGCGGGATTTATCTCAATACGGGCGTTGGCGAAGCATACTGGCCCTCAATCTCACTCGCAATGGCGATTGAAACCAATCCCATGATCCAGTACCTACAAGAGATCCGGCAACAAACGCGCGCGCCGTATGTCTCGGTTAATAGTGAGTATCGCTTAATCCCCTTCGCAGGCCCCCGCGGTACCTATCCTACTCATAGCTTTATCGATGTCATGTCGAACAAAGTAGACCCTAATACTTTTAGAGATAAAACGGTTCTCATTGGCGCTACTGCGGCAGGGCTAGGCGACATCATTCCGACGCCATTCTCACACATGAACAGCCCTATGTCCGGAGTAGAAATTCACGCAAACGCCTATTCAGCAATCGTCAATGGAGAAATCATCCAGACCGTTTCTGAACGATGGACTTATCTTTTAACGTTCGCATTTATTCTGATACCCATTCTGATCTTCCCTCGAATTCGCCCAACCTTAGTGATGCCCTCGACCATTNTTCTGGTCGGCTGCATTCTCGGTTTTAGCTACATTCTTCTCGCATATGAAAGAACATGGTTTCCCCCGGTAAATAGCGTGCTAGGTATTCTCATTGCCTATCCACTCTGGAGCTGGCAGCGTATGCGACATCTAAACAGTTTTTTCAGCAACGAGCTTGAAAGGCTTAGCCAAGAACCAGACTTAAGCTTTCGCCGTCTTAGTCAGCACAGTATGGAAAAAATATTTCTTTCCTTGATATCTATCCTAAAACCTCAGGCTTATGCCCTATTTCATAATGGTAATATTGTTCACGGCTACAATCAGGATGAACTTAGCGCGACTAAGATCAACGAATTCGGGGTTTGGTTCCATGACGACTCTACGAGCTGGATTCAGCTTCAGATAGATGATGAGCGCTTCAAAATTGGAATTGCATCCCCAAGCTCGGAACAGAGACATATAGTCCAAGGCTTTTTAGACAAGCTTGAGCTTGTATCAAAGCATGATACTCAGATCAAAAAGCCTTCAGAACAGATCGCAAAGCGTATTCATCAAGTCCGTGATGCAATCACGGCAATGCAAGATATGCGTACGTTTATTTCCCGAGGTTTTGAGGAGATGCCTGGCGCAGTGATCGTAACAGACCCAATAGGTCTCATTGTTTACGCAAACAGTCGAGCGGTCGCTTGGTTGCAGCCAAGTAATGAGCAGATTATCTCCGTACCAATCTACAAGCTGTTTGCGGCGTATCGCGATGGTAATGACGAATTCAGTCAAGCGATTTCAGAATGTTTACTCGAAGGCAAAGGAAAGCAATTTAATATTAACCTTGGGCATCGCGACATTATGATGCACTGCCTTCCATTTCTGGTCGATGAGCATAGCGATGCCGGTATGATGATTAGCATGTCCGACATAACACAGATTCGACAGCAACAACGCGAAAAAAACCAGCTAATTGATTTTCTGTCACATGATGTGCGTTCGCCGCTTAGCTCGCAACTAGCCATTCTTCAGGGCTTACGAAACGGAAGGATTGAGTGGGGGGAAAAAATAATTGATCAGCTTGCCTCGCATGCAGAACGTTCATTGGGACTTTCAGATCAATTCTTACAAATCACACGGGCAGAACAAGTACTTGAAGATGACTTCTATGAATTTGAGCTGATCAATGCCATTGAGAATGCAATTGACTCTGTTGATCAATTAGCGCGTCAAAAGAACATTGAAATGACACTTAGTGGGATCGATGAAGCATGGCTTTGGGGAAGCGCCGAGCTGATTGAACGAAGCGTGATCAATCTATTAAGCAACGCAACTAAGTACAGCGATCAAAACACCACAATATCGATTAACGTCCAGAAACAAGATAGCCTAGCCGTCATTACCATCAAAGATCAGGGCTACGGCATTAAAGAAAGCGAACTTCCATTTATCTTCGAACGCTTCAGACGTCAAAAAGAAAGTGAGCGAGCTGGCCCGAAAGGAGCGGGGCTGGGCCTAAATTTCGTCCAAGTTGTTATTGAAAAACATCGCGGTGCCATCAGTGTAGACAGCACCTATGGAATTGGTTCCACTTTTACCGTTAAGCTACCCATCCTCAACGTGACAGGCTATCAGGACGAATTATGAACGCACGAACATTCACACAACTAAAACGCACATTCTATGGAACATTCAGCGTCGCATTGGCGCTATCCCTTGTCGCCTGCAGCGGAAGTAGACCAGCCTATCTCGGCAGCCCTCAAACTGCCCTTCAACTCTGCCCAAGCAGCCCGAATTGCGTAAGCTCTTTAGACAACGAAGAAGAAAGCCATAAGATTACTCCTCTGCCCTTTCAAACAGCAGGAACAAACAGCGCCAAACTTTCGGCAGCGATAGAACGCAACCCAAGCGCGGAAATTGTGGTCAACACAGAAAGCTATATTTATGCGGAATACACTAGCGACATTATGGGCTACGTTGACGACGTAGAATTTTTAATCATTCCGTCGCAACAGCGAATCGATGTGCGCTCGGCTTCTCGCCTTGGTCATTCAGACTTTGGCGTGAATCGTCAACGCATCGAACAGCTTCGGAAACAATTAAGTGAGAACTAGATCATGCCATCAAAGGTTGTTTTCATTGGTTTGGGCGTCATGGGATACCACATGGCGGGACATCTTTCTAAAGAACATGAAGTGTATGTTTATAACCGATCACCAGAAAAGCGTACTCGTTGGCTGAGCGAGTTTTCAGGAACCGGAATTGAAAATTGGACAGAGATACCGCATGACGTTGATTGTGTCATGACGTGTATCGGTGATGACAATGACCTCCGCTCAATGTTTCTCGGTGAATCAGCTCTATTAACATCGCTTCCTGAAGGAACACTCGTCGTTGATCATACGACAGCCTCTGCGGACGTTGCCCGAGAGCTATACGCCGAGGCCAAGCAACACGGTATTTCATTTGTAGATGGACCGGTTTCTGGTGGCGAACAAGGCGCCATCAATGGTCAATTGACCGTCATGTGCGGAGGGGATCAAGACGCCTACTCAAAAGCGGAAACGTTTATCAACGCATTCGCGAAATCTTGCAAACGTATGGGAAACACGGGTTCAGGGCAACTCACAAAAATGTGTAACCAGATTGCCATTGCGGGATTGGTGCAGGGTTTGGCGGAATCCATTCATTTTGCGCAACAAGCCGGACTAGACCCGCATAACGTCATTGAAGTTATTTCAAAGGGGGCGGCTCAGTCCTGGCAAATGGAGAATCGTCATAAAACCATGATCGCGAATGAGTACGAGCATGGCTTTGCCGTCGACTGGATGAGAAAAGATCTTGGAATATGCCTAGAGGAAGCTCGGCGCGTTGCTGCAAAACTACCCGTCACCGCACTAGTAGATCAGTTTTATGGGGATGTACAAGACATGGACGGTGGACGCTGGGACACCTCTAGTCTTCTAACGCGTCTACAGAAGAAATAAACGTCAGTCCTGCCTCTAATGCGCATACCTGGGCATCAATACACTCGTCTGGAGTTATAGATGCGCTATCTGGGTACACTTCCGTCGTTGTCGTGTAAGGCGCATTCGTTACACCTGCGCAAAGACCAAGCGATCTGTAGGCATAATTCACGACGCCCCTTTGGGCAGCAATATCACCGAGCAAGCGCCCTTTCGCGTCGTTCGGAGCGATATGCGTTATCTCACTTACCGCTGAAACAATGGCAGCCTGAAAACTAGACTGGGGGTTATTCGAATCTCCTACAAGGTAAAAGCCATCGGGAATCTCCGTCGGCTCATAACGTTGCCCTAACTTCGCCGCAAGTGCGGGACGAAACTCAGATTCATCGGTATCCGTTGTCTCGTGCAAATCAATATGCATGATGAACTCACGCTGCATGCAAGCCAGAAAACGGATCACGAAACGCGCTTCCTCACACAATCCATCCTCTTTGAAGGAACGGTTGGGGTCGATCGTCGCTATGTTCCAACGATTAATTGTTTCAAAGCCCCAAGGACTGATACAAGGAAGAACAAGAAAGTTAAAGTGATTCTGATAGCTCTGAGCCGAACGTTCAAGGAAAGACAAAGCGCCAAAAACCCCACTAGTCTCGTACCCATGAACACCACCCGTCACTAAAACCCAAGGCAACTCAGGGTCAGGAGAAAGCGTCTCCAGCGCGTATAAGGGGTAGCGCAGAGGGTCATGAGAAAGCGCCCCATAGACTGCAACGCTAAAGCGTCCAGACAGAGCGAATACGCGATCAACCACGAGACTCTGATATGAACGCTGAATCTCTGTGGCATTTTGCCAACTAGCCTTTTCAGCTTCGCCCCAAGGTTGCCCCAACGATCCGATAGGATATGCCAGCACTCAATTGTTCCCGTTACCAATCAACCTCGACTAAGACCGATCACGCTTTCTTGGCCTTAGCTTTCGGTTTAGCCTTGGCTTTTGGTTTAGCTTTTGGTTTAGCCTTAGGTTTAGGCAGGCTCTCAACCCACTTCCCATTTTGATAGTAAGCCGTCCAACCAGTTGCCTTTCCTTCGACTTCAGACATAACGTACTGCTCTTTCGTTTTACGGCTAAAGCGAACAACGCTAGGGTGCCCGTCAGGATCTGCGATAGGAGCGTCAAACAAGAAACTATATTTAGGATCAATCTCGTCCTTATGCGGCAATATTTCTGCAATTAAAGGCGGTCTCGTCTCGCGATTCTTTGGAAATTGACTAGCTGCCAGAAAAAGTCCTGCGGCGCCATCTCTCAATACATAAGTATCTTCGACTTTCTGGCACTGTAGCTCTGGCATCGGCACGGGATCCATTTTTGGTGGCGCTGGTTCACCGCTTCGCAACAACTTCCGCGTATTCTTGCACGAATCGCTCGTACACCCGAAATACTTACCAAATCGCCCAGACTTCAGCTGCATCTCTGCGCCACACTTATCGCACTCAAGCGTTGGGCCGTCGTAACCTTTAATATGAAATTCGCCCTGCTCTATTTCATACCCTGCACAATCCGGATTATTTCCACATACGTGCAGCTTTCTCTTCTCATCAATCAAATAGCTTTCCATTGATGTTGAGCAAATGGAACAACGATGTTTTTTACGAAGAAGCTTTGATTCGCCTTCGTCATCATCGGCACTTGCGACCTCATCACCTGGAACGAGATTCATTGTATTCTTGCAGCGCTCTTTAGGCGGTAATGCGTAACCAGAGCATCCAAGAAAAACGCCTGTGCTTGCAGTTCGTATCTGCATATTCCGGCCACAGTTCCCACATGGAATATCTGTTTCTACAGGCTCATTTGAACGCATGCCGCCAGAATCGTTGGCCGCCTCTGCCTTGTCCAATTTTATGGTGAAGTCACCATAGAACTGATTCAATACATCCTTCCAGTTTCGCTTGCCCATAGCAACTTCATCGAGCTGTTCCTCCATTTCTGCCGTAAAGTTGTAAGACATCAAATCAGGGAAAGACTCAGCAAGACGATCAGTGACGATATCACCCATCTTCTCTGCATAAAAACGACGATTCTCAACACGCACGTATCCGCGTTCCTGAATCGTAGAGATAATCGCGGCGTAGGTTGAAGGACGACCAATGCCTCGTTTTTCAAGCTCTTTAACTAACGCCGCCTCAGAGTATCGAGGTGCCGGCTTGGTAAAGTGCTGTTTCGGTTCAAGCGACTCAAGCGTGAGAGAGTCACCAACCTTAAAGTCTGGAAGGATTACATCATCGTCTTTCTTGCTTGAGGTCGGCATTACTTTTAGAAAGCCATCAAACTTCAGAATACGTCCACGCGTTCTAAGCGTGTAATCAGCGGCCTTCACTTCCACTGAAGAGCTGAGAAACTGTGCATTATTCATCTGGCACGCAACAAAATTACGCCAAATTAAGTCATAAAGACGCTCTGCATCTTTCTCCAAACCTGAAATTTTATCTGCTTTGACACCTACATCAGACGGTCTAATCGCCTCGTGCGCCTCTTGAGCCCCATCTTTGCTACTGTAAAGACGAGGGTTATCAGGAAGATAAGCGTCACCAAACTGATCTTTAATGTAATCTCGACAGTTCGCTACTGCTTCAGAGCTTAAATTCGTCGAGTCGGTTCGCATGTAGGTAATATAGCCAGCCTCATATAGGCGCTGAGCTAGCATCATCGTCTTCTTAACACTAAAACTTAACCGTGTACTCGCGGCTTGCTGGAGCGTGGAAGTAATGAATGGTGCGTTTGGCTTAGAGGATGTAGGTTTATCTTCTCGCTTGGCAATAGAGAAAGAAGCGGCTTTTAGTTTAGCCAGATGGTCATCAGTCTCTGCTTTGGAAACAGGCCTAAAGGCTTTATCACGGAGTTTACTAACCTGAAAGCGCGCTTGCGCACCGTCGGCACGATTTAAATCCGAAAATACTTCCCAATACTCTTCAGGAATAAATGCTCTGATTTCTCGCTCACGTTCAACAATCAGCCTGACAGCTACCGACTGCACACGCCCAGCTGACAGACCCCTTGCGATCTTAGCCCAAAGCAAAGGAGAAACCATGAAGCCGACAACCCGATCCAAGAAACGGCGTGCTTGCTGCGCATTGACACGACTCTGGTCTAGTTCATCAGGTTTTTTGAAAGCATCCTGAATTGCCTTTTTCGTAATTTCATTGAAAACAACGCGCCGATAACGTGACTCATCACCACCAATCGCTTCTTTTAAGTGCCAGGCGATCGCTTCTCCCTCTCGATCCAAATCCGTCGCGAGGTAAATAGTATCTGCATTCTTAGCTAGCTTTTTAAGCTCAGTAACAACCTTTTCTTTGCCGGGTAAGATTTCATAGTGTGCTGCCCAATCTTTTTCCGGGTCGATACCCATTCGATTAACGAGCTGTTGTTTAGATTTGCGCTTCTTATACTCGGCTTTCTCCTCAGGACTCATTTTACGAGTCAAGGCAGCCTGTTTCGCTCTCTCTGCCGGAGTAGATGTAGCGGCGCCACCAGAGGTTGGCAAGTCGCGAATATGACCAACACTTGATTTAACGATGTAGTCTGACCCGAGGTACTTGTTGATCGTTTTTGCCTTAGCAGGCGATTCCACGATGACTAGTGACTTAGCCATATAACTCCAAAATTATAATAGGGTAAATTGCTCGTTTAGAGATTACTTACGCAATGATGTATACGAGCTTAAAGCTGAATTAGCGCAACATATATATTGATTTGTAGCTGAGTGGTCAAGCACTTGCAAAGTTTTTTCTAAGTTAATCACCATAATCGAAGTTGAATTCAAAGCAGTTCCTAACAAATTTATTGCAAGATACGGACACAAAAAAGCACGGACAAGCCGTGCTTTTTTTAACTTCTAACGCTTAACAACTCCGGCGCTGATTTTAACAAGGTAAAAGCGAATGCTAACCGAGTTGTCATCAGCGACATAGTGCTCTTACGCTTATAGACGTTCCCAAACTGTCGTAACGCCCTGACCCATACCGATACACATGGTCGACACGCCGTATTTAGCGTCTTTGTCTTCCATGATATTAAGTAAGGTGCCAGAAATACGAACACCAGAACATCCCATTGGGTGACCCAATGCAATCGCACCGCCATTCAAGTTCACTTTCTCGTCCATCACGTTCATCAACTTAAGATCTTTGATGACAGGAAGAGACTGGCCAGCAAACGCTTCGTTAAGCTCCCAGATGTCGATGTCTTCAACAGTAAGGCCCGCTTTCTTTAGGGCTTTTTTGGTCGCTGGAACTGGACCATAACCCATGATTGCAGCATCACAACCTGCAGCGGCCATAGACACAATCCGTGCGCGCGGCTTAAGACCTAGTTCTTCCGCCTTTTCAGCAGACATTAGCAGCATTGCTGCAGAGCCATCAGTCAACTGAGAAGACGTACCAGCAGTCACTGTACCGCCTTTCGGGTTGAAAGCAGGACGCAGCTTACCCAAAGACTCGACAGTTGTATCAGGACGAATCGTTTCGTCGTCTTCAACGAGTACTTTAAAGCCATTGTCATCGTGACCCTCTACAGGAACGATTTCATTCTTGAACTTACCGTTGACTGTCGCTTCGTGCGCTAAGCGATGCGAACGCTCACCAAACGCATCTTGCTGCTCGCGTGTAATGCCATGCATTTTTGCCAGCATCTCAGCAGTAATACCCATCATGTTGGATGCTTTCGCCATGTGGAGTGCCGAACCATGGTTGTAGTCGTTACCGGTTGTCATTGGTACGTGACCCATGTGCTCTACACCACCAACAATAAAAATGTCACCAGTGTTTGCCATGATTGAGTTAGCCGCCGAGTGAATCGCAGTCATTGCTGATCCACACAGACGGTTTACTGTTTGACCAGGAACCGTGTTTGGCATTTTGGTCAGCAACAACGCGTTACGACCAACATTGAAACCTTGTTCCATAGTTTGGTTTACACAACCCCAAATCACGTCATCAACGTCTTTAGGGTTTACTTTTTCATTACGATCTAAGATCGCATCCATCATCTGTGCAGACAACTCTTCAGCTCTAACATTGCGGAAACAGCCGTTTTTAGAGCGACCCATTGGGGTACGCACTGCATCGATGACGACAACATCTCTTGGATTAAGACTCATGATATTCTCCGTTCGATTCTGTTTCAGTAACTAGCCGAAAAATTTCTTGCCAGCTTTAGCCATTTCTCTCATACCCTCTGTTGGAGTGTATAGAGCACCTAGATCTGCGTATTTGTCAGCAATCTTGTTGAATTCTTCGATACCGACAGAATCGATATAACGAAGTGCGCCACCGCGGAATGGAGGGAAACCAATACCGAAGATCAGACCCATATCTGCCTCAGCTGCAGTGTCAACGATACCATCTTCAAGACAGCGGACAGTTTCAATACAAAGAGGAACCATCATGCGCTCAATGATCTCTTCATCAGTGAACTCGTTACTGCTTTCAACAACAGGCTTAAGCATGTCGTAAACGGCTTCGTCAGCAACTTTCTTCTGCTTACCTTTGCGGTCAAGTTCGTATGCGTAGAAACCCTTGTCTGTTTTCTGGCCATACCGACCATCGTCAAACATAACATCGATAGCAGTACGGAATTCATGCTTCATGCGATCAGGAAAACCTTCAGCCATCACTTCACCAGCGTGCTTACCAGTGTCCATACCTACAACATCAAGCAAATAAGCAGGACCCATCGGCCAACCGAATTTTTCCATAATCTTATCAACGCGCTGGAAGTCAGCACCATCACGGACTAGAGCACAGAAACCACCGAAGTAAGGGAACAAGATACGGTTAACAAGGAAACCAGGGCAATCGTTAACAACAACTGGCGTTTTACCCATTGCTTTCGCGTATGCAACGGTTGTTGCAATTGTTTCTTCACTTGTTTTCTCACCGCGAATAACCTCAACCAATGGCATCATGTGCACTGGGTTGAAGAAGTGCATTCCACAGAAGTTCTCTGGACGCTTCAGGTTTTTAGCCAACAAGTCGATCGAAATAGTCGAGGTGTTTGAAGTAAGTACAGTATCTTCCGATACGATATCTTCAACTTCGCGCAAAACGATGTCCTTAACCTTAGGATTTTCAACAACCGCTTCAACAACCAGGTCAACATCACCGAAATCGCCATAGCTTAGCGCTGGGTCGATTGCATTAAGTACATCAGCCATCTGCGCCGGCTTCATTCGACCTTTCTCAACGCGCTTAGCGAGAAGCTTTTTCGCCTCGTTAAGACCAAGATCGATACCAGCTTGCGCGATATCTTTCATGATGATCGGGGTGCCTTTAAGAGCAGATTGATATGCAATACCACCACCCATGATTCCCGCACCGAGAACTGCTGCCTTCTTAACGTCAGATGCTAAAGGCTCAAGCTTTTTCGCTTTCGCTTTTAAGGCTTGATCATTTAAAAACAAACCAACCAGCGATGCTGCAACAGAAGTTTTTGCCATCTTAGCAAAGCCTTTCGCCTCAACTTCGATCGCCTTGTCACGCGTCATACCAGCATGTTTTTGCATCGCCTTGATCGCTTCAACAGGTGCTGGATAGTTAGGGCCAGCCTGACCCGCAA
The DNA here is from genome assembly GCF_001635135.1 of Oleiphilus sp. HI0080. Classification (NCBI taxonomy): domain Bacteria; kingdom Pseudomonadati; phylum Pseudomonadota; class Gammaproteobacteria; order Oceanospirillales; family Oleiphilaceae; genus Oleiphilus; species Oleiphilus sp. HI0080. The sequence goes on along the minus strand of NZ_LWFU01000681.1, from coordinate 2,874 downwards.
CAAAACCTTTTGATGTCTCAAAAGACATCATGCTTTCCATTGGGTTCAACTGAAGCTTACCAGTCTTCTGCTCTCGACGCGCTTGATAGTCCAGCTTGCCCGCATTAACCTGCTCAAGCAGATTGATTGCTGCGTCCATCAATTTTTCCGGACCAACAACCGCATCTACCGCACCATATTTAAGCGCTGCATCTGCGCGATACTCTTTCGTTCCCGCAATCCATTCGATCGCATTGTCTGCACCAATCAAACGTGGAAGCCGAACCGTACCACCGAAGCCTGGGAAGATACCCAACTTAACTTCTGGAAGACCTACTTTTGCACCCGTCGACATAACACGATAGTCGGTCGCCAAACACATTTCGAAACCACCACCCAACGCAATACCGTTAATTGCAGTGACTGTCGGGAATGGAAGATCTTCAATTGCGCTGAAGACAGAATTCGCTTTCAAGTTGTTTGCGATCAGCTCTTCTTCTGGGCCGGCAAACAAATCTGTAAACTCTGTGATATCAGCACCAACGATGAACACGTCTTTTGTACTGGTTACTACTAGACCTTTGATATTGCTAGCGCCTTTAAGTGCTTCTGCAGCAGCGCCTAGCTCTTCGATAGTCAGCCGGTTAAATTTGTTAACGGATTCGCCTTCTAGGTCGAAGTTCAATTGTGCGAACCCACCGTCGATTTCTTTAACCGTGATGGCTTTACCTGCGTAAATCATCAACTGTTCTCCAAGTTATAAGTTCATGCCAGTACAGCAACAACTGCCCGACAATCGGTTTAACCCCATGAATATGGAGTGAGAAAACAAAAATTCATACGATCGTTTGAATCGTGAGGCGTGTACCTTGTAGAAATATTATCCGTTTGTCAACGAATAATGAAAGCGTGCCTTTAAGCCAGCCCAAACAACAGAATTCATGCCTAATTAGTAAGTGGGGGTTTAGTCACCAAAAAACAAGCACTTATTGCAGTATTTCAAAGTTGTAAGTTAGGCAATCACAACTAAACTAGATCTAATAACGCATTTTTTTACGCTTAACACCGCATACAAGCTGGAGATCAACGATGCAAATAAAACGTCATATTCAAACGATTGCTGCTCTTATTATGAGCACATGTTTGGCGACTAACGCTGTGGCTATGGAAAAAGAAGAAGCGCTAGCCGCGATGGACAAAGTCTATGATGCGACCATCAACAGCTACTACTCCGTAAATAGCTTCTACAATTTCAGTGCAAATCAAGCCGACAAAGAACAGCAGCAAGTGGTGCAATTTACGGTCGGTACGGTAGAAGACCTAATGATTGATATTTCAGGATTGCTATCAGACTCTACTTTGACATCGCAAGTCGATGCCGCAAGGGACGCTTGGATTACTTACGAAGATTCTCTTAATCAAAATATAGAAATCGTGAAAGATACAGGCTACACCGATCTTCGCCTGGTCGGAGAATTAGCGGAATACAACATTAACTTTAATGACACGTTAAGCGTGCTCTACAACTCGGTGGCAAGCGATGCTGGCATCGACTCGAGCAAAGGACAAAACCTAATTCACGATGCAGGTAAACTTGCGGCCTTAATCATGACAAAGTACTCAGCCCGAAGTACCTCAACAGTAAGTCAGGTATATGCTCGGGATGATGACAACGATATTACACTCGATGCATTGGCAAAAGAATTTGAGTCAACTCTGAACAAGCTCATGAGCACTACCACCAACCCGGAAGCTCTGAAAATGCTCGACTCTGCTAGAACAAAATGGGAATTCATCGCTCCATCTGTTATCAACTATAACGAGAATCGCGTGAATTTCATCGTTAATCTATATACGAAAAAAATTATCGAAGATCTAGCCGGTGCTAGCCAAATCTAAGAAGGAATAAAATAAAAAACCGAAGCATACCGCTTCGGTTTTTTTTTATTCTGGGCTAAGAAAACGCTTCGCTTAACCCTTCCATAGAACGCGATAAGCCGCTGACAGCGTCAGGCCCACTGCTCTCATCCCAAAGCAGACCAACTCCATCAGGGAAAAGCACCACCCCCCTTACCCCTTCAGGCAAACCTTTCTCCAAGCTCCGAAGCTTTACTTCATCTGCGTCTAACTTCAAAATATCTAGTTCGTGCAACTGCGACTGGCTACGAACCTCAAACGCTTTCATCTGCCGCCCTTCGCGTGCAGGTAGCTGATGATTTTCATACACAGCATAACCACGATGATCCTCAAGCCACGGAAACAAGTTCTCTTTAAGCTTCTCATCCACCAGCCTTACACGTATCCCCTGAGACATTGCTTCGCGACGAAGCTCTGTGATTCTTAAGTCTCGTTTAGATGGTTTTATCCAAAGCACCGAACCTGCAATCATAAGAGTCACGAAAACCGCAATAAACCAGCCCATTAACCTGCCATCTCCTCAAGCTCCATCCAGCGCTCAATGGTAACTTCTAGAGACTCTTGTAGCTGGGTCAACTCACTCGTTTTTAAGTCAACATAAGCGCGATCTTGAGCATAAAAATCTGGTCGAGAAACCTCCTGCTGCACATTTTCAACCTGCGCTTCCAGGTCTGAGATTTTTTCAGGCAAAGAATCCAACTCTCTCTGCAATTTATAGCTAAGTTTCTTTCGTTTAGGCTCAATCTTTTTCTGCGTGACCGCCACTGCACTCTCTGAAGAATTAGCCTCCTCTGAGGACATTGATTTTTTAGCCTCTTCGGAGAGCTCATCAATGAGGGCACCTCCTGTTTGTCGAACCCAGTCTTTATAGCCGCCAACATACTCGTTAACCACACCACCACCTTCAAACACCAAAGTGCTAGTAACTACCTGATCAATAAAATCTCGGTCGTGGCTCGTTAGCAACAGCGTTCCATC
>NZ_LWFU01000680.1:0-1212 GCF_001635135.1 Oleiphilus sp. HI0080 | reverse complement strand
TTGCCAGTATCCATGTATTCAAGCCATTAAAAGTGGCCATACTTTCTACTGGGGATGAGCTTGCCGCGCCCGGAGAGACTTTAAAGCCAGGCCAGATCTATAATTCTAACCAAGCGCTGCTGAGCACACTTGTTCGCAACTTTGGTTTTGAATCTCTCGAAGTCGGTATTGTCGCCGACACCTTGGAAGCGACCAAACAAGCCTTATTGCGTGCAGCACAAGCCGACATCATTGTTTCTAGCGGTGGCGCTTCGGTTGGCGAGGAAGACTATATAAAAGCCGCGATTGAAGAAGTGGGCGAGATCGACTTTTGGCGCATCGCGATCAAACCCGGAAAACCCTTTATGCTCGGCGATGTGCAAGGCAAACCCGTTCTCGGACTGCCAGGAAATCCGTCCGCAGTGCTTGTCACCTTTCTTATGTTAGCCCGCCCCATGCTTCTAAAGCGCCAAGGTTGTAGAGCTCAGACCTACCGTTCACTCCGCCTGCCTGTAGGGTTTTCAGTCAAGTCGGCAAGCATTAGACGGGAGTTTCAGCGAGTGCGCTTAAATGAACGAGGACAATTGATTGCCCACCCTAACCAAAGCTCAGGCATGATGAGTTCCTCGTGCTGGGCTGAGGGCTTAGCCGTGATCCCAGAGAACACGCAACCTACCACGGGCGATCTCGTTGAATTTATCCCCTTCGCCAATCTTCTTCAATTTCCCGATACATTACTGGAGATAGGATGAATATCCTTTTTTTTGCGAGCTTGAAAGAACAGTTAGGCTGCTCCGAAGTTTCAATGGACCTAGATAACCCATGCTCTGTCGCTCAGATCAAGAACGATCTCATGGCAAAAGGCGAGCCTTGGCAATCTGCACTGTCTTCTCCAAATCTGTTAACCGCAGTAAATCAAGAAATAGCCAACAATGAAACCATCGTCTCAAATTCTGATGAGCTTGCGTTTTTCCCTCCGGTGACAGGTGGGTAAGATGATAAAAATTCAAAAAGAAGACTTTAATACATCTGATATACATCAGTATCTGCGAGAAGCCGCGCCAGCTAAAACGGGGGCTATTTGCATGTTCACTGGCCTCGTTCGAGAATTTGGTGATCAAAGTGACGTCCAGGCAATTGAACTCGAACACTATCCTGGAATGACGGAGAAACAGCTTCAAAACATTGTTGATCAAGCCAAGCAACGCTGGCCTATATTGGCAAGCTGCATCA
>NZ_LWFU01000679.1:0-1707 GCF_001635135.1 Oleiphilus sp. HI0080 | reverse complement strand
TAGCGCTCGCCCAGGTCGACTATTTTTATCGCCTTAATAATTTCTGAAATATGACTGCTTTTTGAAACATATCCGGTGGCGCCTGCACTAAGTACACGCTGAGCGAATGGCGTATCCGTGCAGCCTGATAAGACAACGATCTTTGAATTTCGACAGGCACTTCTGATCCGTCGAGTCGCCTCTAGGCCGCCAATTCCGGGCATCTTCATATCCATAAGAATAATCGAAGGGGCCAGATCACGCGCCATAGTAACCGCATCCTCTCCAGAGGCCGCCTCCCCAACTACTTGGATAGCACCATCATCTTCGAGCATACGCGCAATGCCCGCTCGAATGAGGTCATGATCGTCCACTACTAACACGTCTATCACGGCTCGCCTCGCCTGCTTGGAAACGTCATCGACCAAGCTAATTGTTATTCATATTCTTCTATATCGTCTAGTTTATGTTCATTGTCCTAAAATGTGAAATATTGTGACTAAATAACCTTATAAGATGTTTGTAATTTAGAAGTACTTCACGAGCTCCAGCTGAATGAAGTCTTCGGTCTGGAGAAATTGTGTTTTCTTATCAGAATCTAGGCCGGAAGTCGGCGTTAGCCTTGGCAAACCTTCGAACATCCATGCCTCAACAAAAACCTTGAGGTCACTGCTAATCCTCTGGCTGGCCTCAAGCGAGTAGATTCGCTCATCAGTATGGGTATCAAAAATTCCCCCAAACAGGATTTCCGAAGAGTCGGCATCATTAAATGCATAGCGCCAACCAATGAACACGTCATCTTCAAAAATCACACTCACGTCATTCTTGCGCTCATCAAAAAGATACTCGATGATCCACCCCAAATCGGCGTAGCTTTCAAAAATCCCAACCTGCGTGTATTCAAAGCCAGCAACTGCAGCGGCGTAGCGATCTCCAAGACCTTTATTGGTTAAAGCCTCTAGCTTCAAGAGCCAAGAATCATAAATGTACTGCGCCTCGAGGCTTGTTTGATCAATCTGTTGATAAAAGGGAATAAAGGCAGGGTCAAGGGGATTGTTATTGAAAACCAATAAAGGATCACGCGCCGTTCCTGAAAAATGCGCAAGCGCAAACTCTAACTCATCAATATAATGTGCGTAGCGCAGTGCAACATCCTGATGTTTGTTCTCAGCACCGGATTCAAACTGCGCCTCATCTGCCCGCACTTCAAACGGAAGCGCCAAGCGGCCATCGAGGCTTGGATAACTGCGCTCTCGAAAATAAGGTAACCAAAAAAGACTGATCGTCCCCCACTCTTTTTCGCTTGCTAGCTTGAGCATAGGCTGACCAAGCTTGTCCTCGTCATCTACAGCTTCTACACCATCCGTCTGGTTGATGATATCGACCAAGTGCAGAGACTCCGTCACCCCCCAGAACTCCTTGCTAACTCCGCCCTTTAACGACCACTCGTCACCAACGTAAACCCAGGATGCTTCGCGCAAATCTAGATGCGTGCGCTCGTCGTCATGAACATCGTAGCGGCCAAAAAGCAATAATTCGTAATCGCCGCTGAGCATGGCGCCGTCATAACCCAACTCACCTCTGGCCGAGAAGCGAGACTGATCCTGCCCATAAAACCCCGGTTCGGCAAAACCTCGCCACTCGATCCCTAACTCAACCTCTGGTTCTGATGCAACAACCGGCGCAAACGCAAAAATAACCGCAAACACACTCCAACGAAGCTCTTTT
>NZ_LWFU01000678.1:0-967 GCF_001635135.1 Oleiphilus sp. HI0080 | reverse complement strand
ATTTTTTTGGGGATAGAAGCTACCAACCGACAAGATGTATCGATCTGAAGACTTTAGCGAATAGCCACGGTGTCGCAGTTCAAACTGAAAGCGTTCACGATTTCCGCTAGCGAAATAATCGACGTCGACGCCGTTTGGCAAGAAGTGGATGTTGCCCTTGGGATACCGTTTGCTGAGCTTCTTTCTTTCCGCCTCACCAACACAGATCACCGCATCTGCATCTTCAACGAGCTTATTTGACGGTAAGACCCAATCAAAAATCTTGCCCCAATTAAAGCTGCGCTTTGTCGGTGCGACGAGATCATTGAGTTGCTGTTTAGGGAGATCCATTAAACCACCATGGATGCTGACAACGTAAGGCACACGCCTAATCTTGGCAGCAAGACGAATAAGCGAACCTACGCGTCCGAGAGTATGTAAATGAAATACCTTTGGCTTTTTTGCCAATAACGCACTTAGAAACAGACTAATCGAGTACATGTTGCCGCCTCGTTTATCGAGTAAGCGTCGATTGCGATTTGAAAGGCCAAGTCTCGTGTAACTGTAAGAATGGCGTCGGATATCAATGTCAGAGATCGATTCAAACGCTTCTTCTGACAAGGCCAAAGTGGTATAGATCTTTGGATCATAGCCGCGTTTCTGGAGCTGTTTGGACGTTTCCAGAATGACCGTCTCGGTGCCTCCCCATTCTTCTAAAGCGAATCTTCGAGGGATATTAATGATTTGCCCTTGTGACATGTGCTACCTCTTAACGTAAATCGCGGTTGTTGGACTCCCTGTTAGGAGGGGTATAGCGAAAACAATGCCAATTCATAAAGTCTATAAAAAACAGTTACTTAAGTTTTCATGATGCGCAGTTTTCCTGCTTTTTTGCAAACTGCGAGTCGAAATGATGTTCTGCTTTGCGATTTGCGTTAGTGTTTTTCAGCCTCACACGCAATGAAACGATTGGCCATGGGCCAGGTAC
>NZ_LWFU01000677.1:0-1054 GCF_001635135.1 Oleiphilus sp. HI0080 | reverse complement strand
GCGACGCGAGGGACACGTTGCCGGCGATTAGCCTTGAGACGACGAGCAACGAACGACTAAAGCCCTTGTTTTAGCTCTTTCCGCTGCCGGAGTTTTTCTAGCACCTTTAGAAACATCGGTTCGGAAGGCTCCGCATGGATACAGTAATCCTCATCGAGATATCGAAATTTGATCTGGTATGCGTGTAAAAAACATCGTTCAGCCGAAGTACCACCGTAACGCGAATCACCAAGGATAGGGCTACCTAAAGACTTGCATGCGACACGAAGTTGATGGGTTTGCCCTGTCTGCGGCATTAACCAAAACCCCCATCCTTCATCAGACGGGCATGCGTAAAACCGCGTAACACTGGGGTTAAGATGTGTTCTGCAGAGCTTGTAGCTACCGCCCCTCGATTTCTCCATATCTCCCGATATAAGCCCCTGTTTCTTCTTGGGTTTTTTATCACTAATGGCGAGGTAAACTTTGTCGACCGTTTTTGATTGAAATAGTTGCGAAAGCGCACTATTCGCTCGGCTATTTTTCGCAACTAACAGAGCACCGCTTGTCACACGATCTAGGCGATGGACAGGGTATAAAGCATCCGAGCCGATTTGCTCACGTAATAGAGCAACAAACCCTTGGACCGACTCCCCCGCATTATTCTCTGAATGAAACGCGAGATTGTGGGGTTTCTCGCAGACCAAAAAATCGTCATGCTCAAAAAGCAGTCTAATTTTCTGAGGGTTCATATCGTGCCTTATCGTTAAGGGAGATTGGAACCAATTGCATGGATAATTTTGGTACTTTAATTGGCGCTGAGCGGAGTTGCTTGAAAAAGAACTGCGACGCATCCTGCGCCAAATTGAGCAGCCCGTATTTGAACGGGACGCCGACAAGCCCTGTTGCAAACTCCTTCGCTACGGTTATACGCTTCTCTTTTGCGTATAAGTTTGCGTAACTCGCTATCATTGCTGAGACTGAGCGAGATAAGTGCAAGTAATCGCTCTGAATTGTCATTCCAAGCTGATAAGTATTAGAGAGCAGCTGAATGGCCGCGCTTGTGCGAATTTGC
>NZ_LWFU01000676.1:0-2652 GCF_001635135.1 Oleiphilus sp. HI0080 | reverse complement strand
ACATTCGATGGTGACCGCGCCATAGTCGGTCGATACTTTAAGCAAGTCACCATTGGAGATTTTCCTTAGTTTGGCATCTTCCTCACTAATCTGCGCGGTACAGCGGTTCTTACCTTTGACGAGCCGCTGGCTATTATGCAACCAAGAGTTGTTGGAACGAATATCCCGCCGGCCAATCAACATCATTTGAGCGTGCTCATCCGATTGCTTGACGGACGATTGAAGCATTTCATCCAACATCCCCAAGTGTTTCCTCAGCCGAGGGATATCTGTCATGTAGCTGCCTGGAACTAGAGAGATGCGCTTATTGGACGTATATAGCCGCTCTGGTAACGAAGATTGCAACGACCCCAAATCCACACCATGCGGATAATTCTTTAACGATGCAATGCATAAGCCTTTACTGAGCCCCCTATTTTGCGGTCCGTAAGGTCCGTTATCGAGCGCTCTGCGTATCGGATGCGACGCCGGAAAAACATCTTGAATGGTATCAATGACAAATGAACCAACCGAAGAAGTGCCCGGGACTTGTGTGCCATAAGGACCCACTCTCAAAAGGATATCCAACACACCATCCGGACCAAGACGCTTCATCGCCTGATACTGGCCAAGCTCTTTCACGTTATCGAGCAGACTGCCGCCAGAGGCAAAACGATGCGTGAGCTCAAGCAGTATCTCCCAATCATGCTTGGTGTTTTTTCCTGGCTCAAACAATGCAGGAGAGTACTTCGCGACATTCCGAACGCTGAGCAGGTTGAATACAACATCGTAACGGGATTGTTCAAGCTGGCTACTACCCGGCAGAATCAAATCGGCATGTTTTGTTGTCTCATTGAGATAGCTATCGATACACACCATGAAATCAAGCGAACCCAATGCGCGCTCCAAACGATTAGAGTTAGGGCTACTAATTACCGGATTTCCGGCAACCGTAACCATGGCACGAATTTGACTTGGACCTTTGGTTTCTATTTGGTCAGCAATGGCGCTTGAAGGGAGTTCACCTGCAAACTCCGGCAAACCGCCCTCCGTTGTGAATGTCCCGGAGCTACCTTTCTCGTTAAGGTAATGGGTAAGCTCGACCATGTCTGCCGCGGGCTTGGTAAACATTAATCCGCCACGCTCATCCAAATGACTGGTCAAAATATTCAGCAAGTAGATAAACCACGTCGCTAAACCACCAAATTCTTGTGTCGATGTCCCCATACGACCAAACGCAACAGCTCGTGGTGTTTCTGCAAGCTTTCGCGCTAGGCTTCGAATCGTATCGGCGTCAATACCGCAGGCAGCGGCAACTCGTTCGGGAGGAAAGTCCGAGCTGATGATCTGCACATCAGCAAGACCTTCAATATTTGACTGCAAGCGACCAAGATCGACAAGCCCCTCATCAAACAAAGTATGGATCATACCTAGCAGCATTAACGCATCTGTGCCGGGCCGAATAAACAAGTGTTGATCAACAACACGGGCTGTCTCACTCTTTTTCGGATCGATCAAGATCACTTCGCCACCACGCTTGCGAATGGCTTTCAAACGACCAAGATAATCAGGGGCAGACATCAAGCTCCCATTAGATGCTGCCGGGTTGCTGCCAAACAAAATAAACAGATCGGTATGATCTATATCCGGAATCGGAAACAGCGCCTGATGCCCAAACAACTCGTAGTTGGCGCGCATATGAGGGAGCTGGTCATTGGACGTAGCGGAATAGCGATTCTTGGTATCTAGGCTACGAAGAAAATTAAGAAGATAAATAATGTTGCCATGATGATGTGCATTTGGGTTCCCGAGATAGACGCTGATCGCATCTTTTCCGTATTGATCCTGAATCTCTCGAACACGTTTGCCAACAATATCAAAAGCACGATTCCAGCTTATCTGCTTCCAGCCCTGTGCCGTTTTCAACATCGGTGCACGAAGGCGATCGGGGTCTTCGTGATAATCCTTCAATGCGAGCGCTTTCGGACAAATGAAACCTTTACTGACAACATCTTCTTTGTCGGGCTTGATCGAGAGAACCTGTTCGCCATCGTGCTCAATCACTAGACCGCACATCGCCTCGCACAAATTACAGGTACGAAAATGCGTTTGTGTCTTTGTATCTGTCATCACATTAACCTTCAGGCTCACGCCCGCGCTGAGTGGAAAAATTATTATTTTTTTATCGATACAATAGATCGATTATATTCCTGCTCGGTTTTGAAAGTCCAACCAAGCGACATGCTGGTCGTTTGGCCGAACACGACGTCCTTACTCGAGTATTCAATGCTTCTTCAAATAGTCCGCATGCCACTGATTCACCTGCGCACTGACACCGGCCACTACAATATCGCAACGCAATGAAGGAAACATTTCGAAAGCATGCTGCGCGCCATCGATAGCGGCAAAACTAACGGTGTTACAGGAATGTTGACGAAGTGTATTCGCAAAATATCGTGCTTCATCGATTGAGGTAAGCGTATCTTTGTCTCCATGAACAACCATAAAGGGCGGTGCCTCTTTGCTGATGTGAGTCATCGGAGACATAAGACGGTATAAGTCAGGGTTTTCGGTTTTGGTTTCTTTGATGATGGATTTACGCATCACGATTTCAATGCCGACGCTTTTCTGCAACCCTTTTTCATCAAGCAAATCATAGATACCATAAAACGG
>NZ_LWFU01000675.1:0-2624 GCF_001635135.1 Oleiphilus sp. HI0080 | reverse complement strand
AATTGGAGTTATAAAAAGTGTTTTGTATGGATTAGAAAATATATTGATTTTCTAAAGTTTTCATCACCTGCGGTGTTGGTTAGTACGCTGTCTGCGCAGGCACCAATATTTCTTCTTAACGCGTTCTTCGGAGCGCACTCAGCGGGCTTATACAGCATGATTCAAAGGGTTATGCTTGCGCCTGTTGGGTTAATAGCATCTGCTGTCAACCGAGTTTATATGCAAAGAGTTGCCGAACTAAAGTATAAAAAAAATGAGATTTGGCCATTTACAATGAATCTAATCAGATATACGACTCTTGTAGGGCTGATGGCAATTCCATTGGCTTATGTCGTATTTGATTTAGGTATATTGGCTTTGTTTTTTGGTGATAAATGGAGTGCACTTGATCAATATGCAGCGGTTATGTTGCCATTGGTTTTTTTTGCGCTTGTCTCTTCGGCTGTGGCAGGGTTTGCAGTATTAGGGAAAAATAAGCTTGGCTTGATATATCAGTTATTTCTGTTGATTGTGATTTGCAGCGCTGTTGTATTGACGAAAGTTTTTTCTGGAGCAGAGATATCCGTTTATATGGCAATTTCTTTGGCGCTATCGTCTGTTTATATATGCCAAATAGTGTCTATCATTTTGGCGACTAAATCTGTTGATAAAGGGAATGGTTATGTCTGAGCCTTCTTTAGGCCCACTTTTTATTGTCGCGTCTGAGAGAAGCGGAACAAACTTAGTTAGAAGGCGTATAACTGAAAGTCAGGCAGTTTATTTTGGGCCGTCTCCTATCCACATGCTCAAGCACTTATTTTATCGAGCGCCTTACTATGGCGACCTAAGTAACGACCAAAATTTTTATTCTCTTGTCCAAGATTCGGTTGCGTTAGCCTATGAGCACTTTTCTCCTTGGGATCGAGTCATTTCATCAGAAGACGTCATTGAAGCATATGATCGTTTTATGCCTAGTAAAGAAAGAACTATCGTTGGCGTGATGCATACATTGTACATGTTGTATGCTTTGGACAGGGGCTATAGTTCTTATATATGTAAAGATAACCATATATTTGATTTCGCTTATCAGATCGCTCTAGAGTTGCCTGACGCTCGCTTTCTTATTCTTTATCGCGATCCTCGCGACGTTATAGCTAGTCAGCTGAAACGTCCATCTCAGGTTCGGAATTGCTCGTATTTATCTATGTTATGGCAAACAGAGCAAAAGAAAATAATCGAGTTACTTGCAAATGCCCGGTTAAGTTCGAGAGTTCTAACGCTTAAATATGAGGAGTTTGTGTCTTCAGAGGCTTCGGAATTGAAGCGTATTTCCAAATTCTTGGATGTTGAGCTTGGTAACGGGTGTGATAGATCGTTTGAGTCTGAGAGCACATCAATACAAGAATGGGAAAATTTGAACAACCCAACAATCAACGATAATTTCGGGAAGTACAAGGATGCTCTATCCTTTCGAAAGATTAGGATGATTGAGTCAATTTTGAAAAACGAAATGGCTTATTTGGGGTATAAAGCTGATACTCCTAGACTGTTAAAAATAAGAGGAAGTTACTTGAAGCTAAGTTCAGCGCTGGCGGTTGTTTTTCATACGTTGAAATTAAAATTTGGTTTGTTATCCCTTACAGATGGTGAAGAACGACAGGTGGCCCATATTAAATCTTTAAAAAGCAAGCTGGATTAGGAAATGTGCGGAATTGGAGGTGTGTTTTTCACCAGTGATAGCAGTTGTGAACCTTTAAATACACCTTTAGAGCGGATGGCAAGGCAGATGCACTTGCGAGGGCCTGATGATGAAGGCTATTACTTGGGTGCTCCATATGATAATTGTTTTCGTGGCGACGAGACTTCGCTGGAGCTAAGGGCAGGGCAAGAGCATATTTCGCAAGTCAGTCGCCCTTGTGAGGTGGGCTTGGTTCATCGCCGCTTAGCAATAATTGATTTGTCGCTTGATAGTCATCAACCGATGGCATCCGCTGATGGACGTTATGTTATTACCTTTAATGGGGAGATTTATAACTATCGAGATCTAGCAAACGAACTCGAGAAGCGCGGAGTACGATTGCGAACGAAAGGTGATACGGAGGTTTTACTTGAGCTTTATGCTCTTTTGGGCGATGGCGCTCTTGAATTGCTCAATGGAGATTTCGCATTTGCGATTTGGGATAAGAAAGAAAAGTCATTATTTTGTGCTCGCGACAGAATTGGTATTAAGCCGTTTTACTATGTTAACGATAATGAACTGTTTCTTTTTGCTTCGGACATAAAAACTCTCATTGCATCGGGTTTGTATACACCGGACGTTAATATTGACGGATTGGCACTTTCTTTCGCATTTGGCATGTCTCCCCGACCTGTTACAGCTTTTAGTTCCGTTAAAGCGCTAGAGCCGGGGACATGGATGAAAGTCTCTAAACAAGGAGCTGTCGAAGTAAAACGTTATTGGAATATTCCCGTCGGAACGCAAGACCGTACAATGACAGAAGGTGATGCGCTTGAGTTGATCGAGGCTGAATTACGGCAGGCGGTTATATTGCGTACTCATGCTGATGTACCAGTGGGCGTTTTCATGAGTGGAGGTATTGATTCAACTTTAATTTCAGCTTTGGCATTTGATCAAGGGGCTTCTG
>NZ_LWFU01000674.1:0-1197 GCF_001635135.1 Oleiphilus sp. HI0080 | reverse complement strand
GATTAGAAACTTGATTGAAGCTGATCTGCTCGATCTTCTTTTGACTTGCTGCATTGTGTTTTGAAAATAGAGCGGCTGACGACGCTTCATCCCAAAAAGGCATAGAGATGTTTGCATCGGTGCTGGATAGTTCAGACAGTGTTCTGCGCATTGCTGTTGCATTGAGTGCTCCGGCAACAAGAATGCGACCTCTGGGTTGCTCTAAAGAAACCTCGGGCGAGCGCTTTAGCTTTGGCGGGCTTGGTAGCCCGATGCCGTCGAAAATGCTTTTGCCAATGTCAGATTGAGCGATGCGGGTGTAAAAATCGTTCATAGTTCTACTTTTAGATGATTAAGTTAGCCAAACAGGGCGGACGTGCTAGTCTTTAAGGAATGGTATTTTGAACTTTTTCACATTTAATTAACAGATGGATCTGAGTGTCATTTGGGTGAACGGTGATGACTGACAAAGAAGTAGAGCCTAGTGTTAGCGTTGAAAATAGCGAAGCGTTGGCGAATGAGTGGGTAGCGCACCTTAAAAAACAAAGTAAATTCAGATTAGCGATGCTGGGCGTGGCCTCAATTGGCTTTGCGGTTTCAGCGGGTGTCTTAACGAACACAACGTTGGAAAAAAATGCGCTTGAGCTTGAGTTGTCGGCAAAAAGTGCATTGATAGCAGAGCTAGAATCAGATGTTTCTTTAAAATCGAATTCGATCGCAGAGTTAAATGACCAATTGACTTCAGCTCAAAAGCGCACACGATTTCTAGAGCAGGTTAAGGGTGACACTGCATCGCAGCTTGGTATTGCCGAGCAAATTATTGATACACAGAAGCAAAAAATCGCATTGATTGAAGAAGAGTTCTCAAGCAGCTCTCAGCTGGTTTCTGAGCTTGAGATGCGCTTGGCTGAATCGCAGAAAAAAGCGCGTACTCTTCAAAGCACCCTAAACGGTAAAGTGAAAGAGTTGGGTCAGCGCAGCGCTGCGTACAATGCAATTGTTAAACGTCAAAAAGATACGCGGGCAGAGGTAGACAGATTGGCTGTCGCTTTGGAAGAAGCTGAGAGCGCAAGAACTGCTGCAACGCAACGGCTTGCTTCAGTCAAAGGTCAGCTGTCTAATTCGAATAATGAGCTAGGGCGCTTGCGCAAAGAAATAACTGCGCTTAATCAAGAGTTGTTAGTTCAACGTCAGAAAGAGGCCAAGCCAGAGCAGGTT
>NZ_LWFU01000673.1:0-4509 GCF_001635135.1 Oleiphilus sp. HI0080 | reverse complement strand
CGGCAGCATCATTCAGCATATATTAAGCACACTTGAAAAACCGTTCTCGCTAAGATCTCAGCTATTAGCAGTTGGGCATCGGGTTGTCCATGGTGGAGAGCATTTCAACAAAGCAAGTATCGTTGACGAAACTGTGATTGCAGCAATTCGTGATTGCACTCCACTTGCCCCATTGCATAATCCAGCCAACCTTATGGGTATAGAGCTTTTGTCGAAAGCGTATCCAGAAGTGCCACAAGTTGCGGTGTTTGACACGGCATTCCACCAAACCATGCCAGCGTGCGCCTTTCGTTACGCACTACCCAAACATCTTTATGAAGAGCTTTCCGTTCGCAGATACGGGTTTCATGGTACGAGCCATCACTTTGTTGCTGAAGCGACCGCTAAACACCTTGGCAAGCCATTAGCAAATTGCAGTTTCATAAGCGCACACTTAGGCAACGGAGCAAGCGTGTGCGCGATTTCAAACGGAAATAGCGTGGATACTTCAATGGGAATGACGCCGCTCGAGGGGCTCGTCATGGGAACACGGAGCGGTGATATCGACCCCGGTATTTTTGCTTATCTGCTTCGACAAGGTTACTCGGGCGAACAGATAGACACGCTGTTAAATAAACAAAGCGGCTTACTTGGCGTATCCGGACTCTCGAATGATATGCGCACATTAGAAAAGGCCGCAAACGAAGGTGACTACGATGCAGCACTCGCCATTGATATGTTCTGCTTTCGATTAGCCAAACACATCAGCGGCATGAGGGTCTCGCTTGATCGCGTAGACGGCTTAATATTTACGGGCGGTATCGGAGAAAACGCTACGCGTATTCGCGATAAAACGGTCACACTGCTCGCGGGTCTTGGGTTCAAGCTCGACCTCTCCCGAAACAATAAAATTGAACACGATATTGTTCCAATTAACGACAACAGCAGTCTCCCTATATTCGTTACTAAGACTGACGAAGAGTGGATGATTGCCTCCCAAAGCGCAGAACTCTGTAAGAATTAAGTAAGGATACACCGAATGAGCAAGGCTTTCTTTTTGTCTCCAACCAACGTGCAATCCGGGTTGACGTCAATCACCTATGGTTTAGTTTACGCACTTGAGCGGATCGGCGTCCGTGTTGGTGTTTTTCAACCCATTGATTACCAATTAAGCCATCCCGACAATTCTCGTGATTTTGCGAAAATGCTTAACAAGGTGACGCCAGCACAGACAATTTCGCTTCCAGAGGCGCAGACCCTCATGAGCGAAAACAAGAGCGGTTTGCTGATGGAGCGCGTGATTGCCAACTTTCAGATTGCATCCGAGAACTGCGATGTCGTTGTCGTAGAAGGAATACCAAACGATCGGTCACAAGCATACATCGCTCGACTAAACATCGATATCGCACGAAATCTTGACGCACAAGTCATTCTTGTTACGGACCCTCAAAATCGAAGTGCAGACGCGCTTAACAAGCTGCTTAAGGTTTCAGCGTCACTTTATTCAGGTAGCGAAGACCCTGATGTATTAGGTGTCATACTCAACAAGGCCGGAGATATTGAGGCCGACGACTTTTCCAGCCAAGTAGCGGAATATTCGGAGCTGCCTATTTACACCGACAACTTCCGTCTTATTGGTGCCGTCCCATTCTTGAAAGAGCTCTCTGCACCACGCGTCTCTGATCTACAGCACTCACTTTCGCTCAATGCGATTAGTGAAGGCGAACATGACACACGCCGCATTCAGGAAATAGTCTTCGCCGCAAAAACGATAGATAACATTGTACCTCGCCTTGTGCCAGGCGCCCTCGTCGTTACGCCTTCAGATCGGAGTGACGCGATCATGGCCGCATGTATGGCAAGCCTCACTGGAACGCCGTTAGCAGGCATTTTATTGACGAGTGACTCTGCGATCAATGAGCGCATTCATGCGCTCTGTGGGCCCGCACTCAGAGCAGGCCTGCCTCTGCTCTCTACCGAACTTGATACCTTTGCTGCAGCCGCTGCGCTCGCAAACCTTAATCGCGTTGTACAGAGCGATGATGAGCCACGCATGCAGCGCGTGGTGAGCATGGTTTCAGAATATCTCGATCTGGACTGGCTCGAACACCTTTGCGAGAAAGAACGTAAAACACGTCTTTCTCCACCCGCTTTTCGTCATATGCTTACTGTGAATGCGCGCTCAGCAAACAGGCGTATCGTTTTACCAGAAGGGAATGAACCTCGGACCGTTGCGGCGGCGATTGCGTGCCAAGAAAGGGGGATTGCAGACTGCGTCATGATTGGCGATCCAGTCGAGATTGAGGCGGTCGCTCAAGCACAAGGCTTAAAGCTCCATGAAGATATTCAGGTGATCAACCCAGACGATGTTCGAGAGCGTTATGTTGCAAGCATGGTTGAGCTTCGAAAACATAAAGGGCTCGCACCAGATATGGCTCGCTCGTTACTTGAAGATAACGTTGTTCTTGCGACCATGATGGTCGCGCTTGACGAGGTTGATGGACTGGTCTCCGGCGCTGTTCACACCACGGCGAACACCGTTCGACCAGCCCTACAGCTCATCAAAACGAGCCCTGGCGCGAAAGTAGTGTCGTCGATCTTCTTTATGTGCCTACCCGAGCAAGTTCTGGTTTATGGTGACTGTGCAATCAATCCTGAACCGAACGCAGAAGAGCTTGCAGATATCGCGATTCAAAGCGCAGATTCTGCCCGCGCTTTTGGTATAGAGCCCAAAGTCGCCATGATTAGTTACAGCACTGGGTCTAGCGGCAGCGGCGCTGATGTTGAAAAGGTTCGTGCAGCAACCATTATTGCCCAAAAAGCACGACCAGATTTGATTATAGACGGCCCCTTGCAGTATGACGCCGCGGCAATTGAAAGCGTTGCTGCCAAGAAGGCACCAGATAGCCCTGTCGCAGGCCAGGCGACAGTCTTCATCTTTCCTGATCTCAATACCGGAAACACCACCTATAAAGCAGTGCAACGAAGTGCCAATGTGGTAAGTATGGGCCCCATGCTTCAAGGCCTGAACAAACCCGTAAACGACTTGTCTCGGGGAGCCCTTGTCGACGACATCATCTACACTATTGCGCTGACCGCTATACAAGCTCAGCAGGTCGACGACGAAAAAAAGGCCGCACTGAAAGATAACTAGAATTTAAACTCAGCGACAAGCATGGGGTGATCTGAAAAAGACTGCATATCAAGCGTAAACGCTTGTTTGCAGCGCACCCCCTTGAACAGAATGTGATCGATCATGTAGCGCCTGTTTTCAGTGATGTCATATCGCTCGCAAGCCGTCAGAACGTTACTACTCTGCGTTTCTTTTTCTAACGTCTTTAGCACCGGAGACGAACGATAGTCGTTAAAATCCCCAAGCAAGACTACGGCATCGACATTCTCAAAACTGTTATGTGCCTTTACGATTGCATGCGCCTGCATCATGCGTTTGGCAGATTTCTTCGGCGAGTCATTGCGCTTTGATAACAAATGCGCAGTCACGAAACCGACCTTTCGCGCGTCAATTTCAAGAATAATGCCCAACACTTTTGACAGTCTTTTCGGCTTATAGCCTTCAACCATGCCCGACGGGAACCCAAAGTCTGTAATCAAAACAGGCTTGCCAAGCTTTGAGAGAATCGCGACATCTTGTCCTGTCGCCGTATCGCGACCTTGACGAAAGCTGGCCACCCACTCACTACCAAGTTGCGCAGCAAATTCCTCGGCAACCTGTTCATTCTCAATTTCCGAAAGTGCAAGCACATCTACGTCATACTGGTGAAGCAAACCCGCATAAAACCGTAACTCTTGAGTATATGCGCTTTCACTAGGGTCGCCTTTATTAAAACGAGCTCCATCCACTCGTCCATCGTGCGGCGTCCATAGCCATTCAGCGTTTAAGGTTGCGACCCGAAAGCTGAACTCCTCTCCATTTGCCAAACTGGGGAGTAGCGCAAAACACACGAAAAACGCCAATATGACATGGATCTCGGAGGGCAGGATTCTAGGAGAACAGATGTTTACTTTCTTCTGCGAAACCATGCCCTACCTCTTGATAGTAATTGAACGCGACGTCTGCACCATGGTTTAGCAACGTTTCACGCTCATCATCGTGTTGCGCAATCGCAGCAATTCGACCACTAAAACCAGCCAACCTCAATTGTTTTATGATGTTGATAATCTCATCTACATTAGGCGTAGCGAGCATCACTAGGCGAACGGTAGAGAGGTCTTGCGCTTCCCAGAACTCGTAGTCGTCAGCATCACCGTGCACGACATTGTTAATGCCGACGTCGGTCAACAGGGCAACGCGATGTTTATCAACCTCAACGCCCCATACATGTTCAATTCCCTGGCGTTCAAGCGATTCACAGACACCACGCCCTACCCGTCCCATGCCAATTACCAGCACATTTGCTCCTGGCACCTTTTGAATGGTGGAAGAATCGGTCGCCTTCTGCCTTTGAAAGCGCAGTAAGAACGGCGATAGTCGCGCGTAAAACACGTGAGCGTTTTTATAGAGAAGCGAGG
>NZ_LWFU01000672.1:0-2310 GCF_001635135.1 Oleiphilus sp. HI0080 | reverse complement strand
ACCCCTTCCGCCGAAGCAGCTTTTGCGCTCGGAGTTGTCCCTGACTCACGCTGGTTTAATCCATACATCAATAAGCCTACGCCCGTCGCGTACATCGGGTTATTGACGACATCTGACAATCCTGTCACTCGCTGTGGGCTAGCCAAACGAACCGGCATATGGAATATTTCCTCTGCCAGCTCTACAACGCCCTCCATCTTTGATGTGCCGCCGGTCAGTACGACTCCGGCGGCAATCAAATCTTCAAACCCACTGCGCCGCAATTCAGCTTGCACTAGGGTAAATAGTTCTTCGTACCTTGGTTCAACGACTTCAGCTAACGCCTGCCGCGATAGGTCCCTAGGGGGCCTTTCACCAACGGACGGTACTTTTATCGTGTCATCCGCACCCGCGAGCTGCGTGAGCGCACATGCATATTTAATCTTTATCTCTTCCGCGTTTTGCGTTGGAGTGCGAAGTGCCATCGCAATATCGTTGGTCACCTGATCACCTGCAATTGGAATGACCGCAGTATGGCGAATGGACCCTCCGGTAAAAATCGCCATATCCGTCGTGCCGCCGCCGATATCGACCACACAGACGCCGAGCTCTTTTTCATCATCTGTTAATACCGCATAAGACGACGCTAATTGCTCTAAAATGATGTCGTCCACGTCGAGATCGCATTGCTGGACACACTTCTCGATGTTTTGCGCCGCATTTACTGCGCAAGTCACAAGATGCACTTTTGCTTCGAGGCGCACCCCCGACATGCCAAGCGGTTCTTTTATCCCTTCTTGGCTATCGATGACATATTCTTGCGGCAAGATGTGCAAAACCTTCTGATCTGCAGGGATAGCGACTGCTTGCGCTGCGTCAATCACTCTATCAATATCCGCTTGCACAACTTCGCGGTCCTTGACCGCAACGATACCGTGCGAATTTAAACTTTTGATATGGCTACCCGCGATGCCCGCGTAAACAGAGTGAATATTGCAGCCAGCCATCAACTCGGCTTCTTCAACAGCCCGCTGAATCGCACTCACCGTCGTTTCAATATTGACAACAACGCCTCGCTTCAACCCTCGTGACGGATGCGAACCGATACCTACGATCTCTACACTCCCATCTTCACCACGCTTACCAACGATGGCGACTACTTTGGATGTCCCGATGTCTAACCCTACGGTCAAGCTGTCATCAAATGTGCTTGCCATTTTTGTTCTCACTTTGTTGTATTTCTATTGCTGCAGCGGGTTTGAGCTATACTCGTAACCCGATGCAACTTCCATTTCTTTCCAACGGACAGCAACACCATTGGTATAACGCGCATCAATACGCTCAACCATGCGCTTCGCTTCGTCATCCAAGCTCGCAAATGTTTTTACAGAGCGCTCTAGCCGAAATGCATCTGGATCTGCTCCTAGTTCGATCATCGGACCGCCCTCCAAGCCCAGCGTCCATGCACCACGCTCGTTCAGAACCAATTGATCCGCAATCAGGCCATAAGTACTGATCGCTTGAGAAATTTGTTCGATATACATCAGCATTTCGCCACGATCTTGCTTAGACGCATCCTGAGGACCAATTAAAAGTGGGCGACTCTTTGATCGAGCGATTTTCTCAGGCTTGAATATGTCCCCTTGCGCATTGATGTAAGCATCATGGCTCCAGTTGGCAACAGCGACCTGCTCTGTAATCTCTACCGCAACCGCATCAGGCCAACGCCGTTTAATCACCGCTGATTTAACCCAAGCTAGATCTTCTAGGGCCGCTTGAATCTCTCGTAAATCGACAGATAAAAAGTTCTGGCCTATATATGGTTCTAGAACCAATGACACCGAGTTTTGCTCAAGCTCGACAAACTCACTGCTCACCTCAAACTGGGCAATGGGCTGATCAACAAACGCAAATAGCTTGTCGCTGTTAATTGCGACAATGACAATTGCAACGGCCAATGCGAACCAGAACGCATACGCCTTTGCAACACCCTGCGAAATCACAACATTCTTTGCTTCTCTTGCCGTCATTCGGGGTGCGGTTGTCCCTTTTCTTAGCGCAGCGCTGCTCATGCCAGTCCTCCCACTCGAAGTGTTTGTTTGAGAATCTCGGCTACTAGCTCAGGCATACTCATTCCATTGTGGCGTGCGGCCATGGGAATGAGACTGTGGTCTGTCATCCCCGGAATGGTATTCACCTCGAGTAACCAAAACTTCCCATCCCTGTCTCGCATAACATCGACGCGACCCCACCCTTTACAAGCAAGGGCGTCGAAAGCCTGTTTAGATAAAGACGATATCTTTTGCTCATCTTCAGGGCATAAATTGCTCG
>NZ_LWFU01000671.1:0-4085 GCF_001635135.1 Oleiphilus sp. HI0080 | reverse complement strand
ATTTAGAAGTCCCAGAAAACGACACTCAGCAGCGAGCAAAGTAACTCAGCGAATAACGGAACACGGCCAAAAACGAGCAAAAAGAGTGACAAAAGATCTGATCGATCGCCTAACAAGCCGCTTACCTGAAAAACAGAAGCTAGAAACTAGAAACTCCGAACCCGAACCCGAAACCAAGCACAACAAGCGGACGCATTTATTAATGTTCGCCCGCCATGTTTCAAGCTATTTATCAAACGAGAGCAAGGTAAGCTGTTTAAATTTGAAGATGCGCGTGAGCAGCACATCTGGAAAGCTTTGTATCCGCGTATTATATTCGCGGACCGCATCGTTAAAACCATGGCGCATCAAGGCGATCTCGTTTTCCATGGCCGTCATAGTGTCGAAAAATTCCTGCACAACCTCATCAGCCTTTAAATCCGGGTACGCTTCTAGCTTTACATTCAGCGCTTTGACGAACCGCTGCTCAGATTGAATTTGCTTAGCGGCTTGCCCCGAGGTTTTTACACGCTTACTCGAACGTGTGCGTAGCTCTGCTAGTTCTTGCAACAATGCCTTCTCATGCTGTAAGTAGCGACGAACGACTCTCTCAAGCTGTTTGAACAGATCTGCGCGCTTCTTCAAGGCCACCTGAATATTCGCCCAATTTCGACTAGCCCGCTGTTTGAGAAACACAATATCGTTATAGTGCAGAACAATGGTGAAGGCGATTAGAAAAACAGGGCCTATCAATCCGGAAACAAAATAGTCAAAGGCGGAGAACTGCCCATTCACGCCATTCAAAAAGGTGGCAAAAAAGAAAATACTCGAGAACGCGAACAGCAACGAGAGCATCGCCTTTGTCGCCTTTCGGATCATGATGTCACGTTCACTGTAGTTACTGAGAATGAACGTGTCCGTGCTTCTGGGCTTGTTCAGAAAAAGATGATCAGGCCGAACAGGGTCGACGGATGCCTGCCCTAAAGCATAAATCGCATCGCCATCATTTAACGCCCATTCGGTGTAACGCTTGTCTCCGCTTCGCCTCACTTTCTTATGACGAGTGATGACCTCCGCATCCGAAGCATCAATCAACAGCTCTCCTTCGCTGTCCTCACAGTAAAAGCGGATGCCTTTTGTGTCATCGGTCAGCGTCACCCATTTGGACCTCTTGCCAGACCCGCGTTTTTCTTGAACAAGATAACGATACCAAACACACTTGGAGAACGTCACTGGGCCTAACAAGCTATGGCCTTCTATTAAGCCGACATTCCCCTTAAGCTCCACCGTACCAAACGCTACCCCTTTGGTTTTAGAGGTGGGGATATTCTCGATCATCCGTTTTACTTTCGCGTATCGAAAACCGAAATACGCCAAAACAATAAAGAGAACGAAACCGCCACCTGCCATGAAGAGATATCTCGTTTCTTTAACCGAAGTTTTCTCATAGTTGGCCAATCGACCCTGAGCAACGTGGCGTTCTTGTTCATTAAGGTATGCCACTTGCGGTGTCGTTTTATGCCCACTTAAACTGGCATAGGCGTTCTCCGGAAATTGCGCAATTTGCATCCCATACATTTGATCGAGATAGAACAGATTTAACCGAATTTCAGTAATACGCTGCGCTTTCCAGCTGCTCTCTCGATACCTATGAGAAACCAGCTGCCCCAGATTCTCCCACCCCGGCCAAAACACTTCGCCTGCCCCTAGAATGGCCTGAATTTCGCTTTCAGCCTGTCGTTGTTTTTCACTGACATAAGCGGCACCGGCTTGGACGTTGGTGCTCATGCTCGTATAGCCATAACCCAGCAAAGCCGCGCTTGTTACACATGTCATGAGGCTCAGGTAAGCCAATAAACGATGTATCTGAAAGAGGTACATTGACGCGCAGATCGCCAAGGCGTAAAGCGACACACCACCCCAAATATGCAGAATTGCATCTGTACCTAGAGAACCTCGCTCTTCCGCGGCAGAGAACTTAGAGATGATCGGTAAATAGCGGCCTTCCCTATCAAACCGGAAGTGAATTGAAGGTTCAGAGTCAGAGTTTAAGGTCACTTCCGCCCAACCGTATATCAAGACACTCTGACCAGGCTCAATGCGCCATTCAGTGTATCGATAGTCACCTTGACGCTCAGAATAAGATGCGGGCATGGACCAGCGAATGCCGCCGCCGTTACCCGCTATCAAGACACTAGCGGACGAAGAATGGTCTTGGAGGTCAAAGCTCATGGCTCTTGTAATGTCGGCTTCCGTCACCCATCGCGTCTTGCCTTCAGAGTCCGTTTCTTGGCGTTCCTTCAGATACCGGAAATAAACACTGGGCACCTTCTGTTTTGTGCTTCGCAACAGCGGTTTATCAGGCGGGGCCTCTACATAAGCCTCTACCTGAGCCTCGCCCGAAAGCACACCCAGAATAGGTGAAGGTACAATCCGTTCTAATTGCCGGAAATCCTGAATGGTTTTAAAGCCGGACTGACTTAGTTGAATTGCGAAATAAAAGCTGACCACCATCACAATGCCAGCCACCGCCCTGTATAACAGAGAATGCATGCTATCCCTTTCATGTAAAACAGAATGCTGAAAAGGTTATCACAGCGCAAAGGTATCACAAGAAACACTGAGGCAAATCGCAAAAAAGGCTGACAAGAGACCTGATCGATCGCCTGCCAACCCTTTACTTTAAGAGCTGGATGCCGTCTTTAATTCACATCAAAGCTCAACCACTCTGAACGCGGGCCTTCCATGCCGCTATCGTCCACAGTTGCAATGCTGAACAGGTAGTTCCCGCGAGGCAACTCACCCACGGTAAAGGTTGTATTCGCACCTTCTACGCTGAGCTTTTGTTCTGTCGCCCCCTCCTCCTGCATGTAAAGACTAAAGCCTGATATTTCTTCGACCGTTAACGGCGTGCCGTCTGTGCGTTCTGCAGGTAGATCCCAACTCAAATTCAGAGTAGGAAGATTGCTTACAGCGAGCGTCGCGACAGAAGAGACCACAAAGTCGCTGCCATTAGTAATCACCACATCGTATTGCGCGCTATCTACTAACGAGAGTCCATCCATCGCATAATAGGAAAGCGTTGCACCGGCGATCTCTTGACCATCTTTTCTCCACTGATATTGCATGGGCGTTTCGCTCATCGCGCTCACATTAAGCGTTACACTCTCATTCACATATGCTGATGCAGACATAGGCTGCAAAGAGATGTCGATCGGGTGAAAAGTCGGCAGCTGTGACTCAACAACGTCAAGAATGGCAGAAGCTGACTGCGAAACACCGCGAGCACTCACTACAACCTGATACTGACCAGAATTTTCTATGGTGCTTTGATCAATCATAAAGTGGTCGGTCGTTGCACCGACGATCTCCGCGCCGTTAAAAAACCACGCATAAGAAAGATTACTACCATCATTCGTTTGCGCGACAACAGTAAACGAAACCATCTCCCCTGCATCGACTTGAACTGATTCAGGTGCCGAAACAATGCTGACTTGCGTGCTTTTATTCTTGCGACCCTTGCTCGTTCCTTCCGTTGAGGTATTGCCATCCTTCCATGCTGGCTTCGCTTGTGCTTGCATTGCAAAACTACTCAACGCGAAAACCAACACTGCAATAACCAAGTGCGTTGTTTTAGAAAAAGAACGATGCTGTAAAACCATTGATGCCACCCGTTTGAAACTAATGTGTTGCTGACGGCGGCAATTAAAGTGTGAAATTCTGAAAACTGCTGGAAACCGGTCTCGATTATAGGCTAATTTGAGTCAATTTTTTGACTAAACTATAAGCACGAGACTTACATCGCAAAAACAGCGTTAAGCGATACGTAGAACATATGAGAACTGACTCGGTGGAGAAGATAAAAAAGAAAGAACTGTCGCAACAAGCGGCAGTAGAAAACATACGGACACAAAGACGCTCTAAAAACTGATTACATCTCCCAACTCGGGAATCTCAGCTTCCCAACCACGGCCGCGCGCCGCTCTGCGCAATGTCTTTTTAGCTTCGTCTTCACCATGCACAAGCAACAACCGCGGCTTCTCTTTAAAGTTATCGAGCCAATCAAGCAGTTGCGTTTGGCTAGCATGTGCCGAAAAGCCGCCCAT
>NZ_LWFU01000670.1:0-15116 GCF_001635135.1 Oleiphilus sp. HI0080 | reverse complement strand
CGAACTTCCGATCTTCACCCAGTTCGTGATTGGAATATCTGAGTGGATGCAAGAATGGTGGTTAATCGTCATCGCCGGAATCGGCGGCTTTTTGTATGCATTTAAGCAGGCCAAGCTACGAAGCCAAGCTTTTCAAGATGCCGTTGATCGTTTTACGCTGAGAATTCCTATCGTTGGCAACATCATCGACAAGTCTGCGGTTGCTCGGTTTGCCCGAGTACTTTCGACAACATTCGCAGCGGGTGTCCCATTGGTTGACGCCCTTGACTCAGTAGCCGGTGCTACGGGAAACGTTGTTCACCGCAACGCGGTACATACAATTCGTGATGAGGTTAGCTCAGGAACGCAGCTCCAGTACTCAATGAAGCAAACAGAGGTATTCCCAACCATGGCCGTTCAGATGGTCGCGATTGGTGAGGAGTCCGGTGCATTAGACAGCATGCTCGACAAAGTGGCCGAGCACTTTGAGGAAGAAGTAGACAATCTAGTTGACAACATGACCACCCTTATGGAGCCTATGATTATGGCGGTTCTTGGGGTTCTAGTCGGCGGCTTGATCATCGCGATGTACCTCCCTATATTCCAAATGGGCGCTGTGGTTTAACCTCTTCGAGCGTAATCAAAAGGCAAAGCAAGCGCTTTGCCTTTTTTATTATGAGTATTAATTTCTCTTTGAATATGGCAAGCGACTGACCTAACGATGCAAGAATTTTTTACCACTCTCAACCAAACCCCTTTTTTACTCTACTCCAGTTTCCTAGTCCTCGGTCTACTCGTAGGCAGTTTTCTAAATGTGGTTATACACCGCCTGCCAAAGATGCTTGAACAGGAATGGAAGTTACAGGCTTCTGAGTTTTTAGAACTCGAGCCCCCAAAACTTGAAAACCTAACCCTTTCAACACCAAACTCAACCTGCCCTAAATGCGGGCATGCGATAAGAGCTTGGGAAAACATCCCCATCATCAGCTACCTATTTCTTCGCGGAAAGTGCAGCGGCTGCAAAACGGGAATCAGCATTCGCTACCCTCTTGTCGAGCTCACTAGTGGCTTGATGTGCTTGGCTATCGCCATCGCATTTGGTGCATCTTACGCCGGACTTGCTTTACTTCTGTTTACTTGGGCTCTTATTGCACTGACCATGATCGATGCAGATACCCAGCTATTGCCAGACAACATAACGCTACCTTTGATGTGGCTTGGCCTTATTGTTAACTACTTCGAGCTGATTACTAGTTTCGAAAGTGCTTTTTTTGGAGCGGTTTTTGGTTACCTTGTTCTTTGGTCGATATACTGGCTATTTAAGTTACTTACTGGCAAAGAAGGAATGGGCTATGGTGACTTTAAACTACTCGCCGCACTCGGCGCATGGCTCGGATGGGAGATGCTGCCCATCATTGTACTACTGTCTTCTGTTGTCGGAGCTCTTTATGGACTAGGCGCGATGCTGATACAAGGACGAGACAAAAACAAACCGATGCCGTTTGGCCCCTACTTAGCGGTCGCAGGTTGGGTCGCACTAGTTTGGGGCAACGAAATTAAGCGCGTTTGGCTCGGGTAACGGGCATGATGTTTAACCTACAGCGACTCGCTATCGACATCTACTTTCACAAACCCCTTTAGCGAAGCATGGCAACTATTCAATGCTAATAATCGGTTTAACTGGCGGAATTGGCAGCGGAAAAAGCGCTGCGAGCGCCCACTTTGAGAAGCTTGGAATTCATGTCGTCGACGCAGACCTTGTCGCTCGCGAAGTCGTTGAACCAGGCAAGCCCGCTTTAGCGACAATCGCTAAGCAATTCGGCGCGGATATTCTAAATGAGTTCGGAGGACTCGATCGCACTAAGCTCAGGGCAATTATATTTAGCGACACGAATGCTAAGCGCTGGCTTGAAGCACTACTTCACCCAATCATTCGCTCCGAGATTATCCGCCAGATTTCAAATGCAGAGTCGCCTTACGCAATCCTAGTATCCCCGCTTTTATTCGAAACCGACCAGCACAAGCTCTGCTCAAGAACATTACTGATTGATGCGCCAAAAGAGCTGCAGATTGAGCGAGCCACCAAGCGCGACAACGTCAGTATTGACAGCATTGAAAAAATTATTGCAGCGCAAATGCCAAGAGAGGCAAAACAAAAACACGCTGACGATATAATTCTCAACGATGATAATGAAGCACACCTCCAGCACATGGTAGAATTGAAACACCGTTACTATCTTGAGCTCTGTCAACATCCAAAATGAAAAATCCATTAATCGTTAATTGCCCAAATTGTGCCGAGCCAGTCCAGTGGATTGAAGAAAATAGCTATCGTCCGTTTTGTGGTGAGCGCTGTAAGCAAATAGACCTTGGTGCATGGGCGTCTGAGGAGTATGCCATCCCATCCGAAAAACAAGACGAATGGGAACTCTCAGATGCAGTTTCTGAAGCCGCGTCCAGTAAATTACAATGATATTCAAGAAAACAAAGTGCGTTTTCTGTCAGATACTCTCAGGAAAATTACCTGTGAGTACCCTCTACGAAGATGAGGATTTTCTCATCATCATGGACGCATATCCTCTGACACCGGGGCATACACTGGTCATACCTAAAAAACATGAGCAATATCTCAATGACCTTTCCTCCGATATGCAGCGCCGTTTGTTTGAGCTTGGCGCAATCGTTATGGCAAGCGCCGCGAAAGCAGGATTTGGCGAAGGGGATAGCAACTTGTTACTGAATGACGGCCGGCAAGCGAATCAGACCGTGCCACATATCCATTTACATGTGATCCCGCGATCGAAACATGACTTTCTTAGAAACTTGCCTAAACTGGTTTTACATATCACCGGACTATTTGGGATTCAAACGAAACGTGCGAAATTGGATGAACACGCTCAAAGGATTCGCAAGCACTGTAACTTTTTATAATCCTCGTTTTGTTCTCTTATTTTGCCTTTTCACCTTAGCCAGTTCGTTAAGCTTCGCGGATGAAAACAGCTTTGCCGAGATCAATATACCGCATTTACCCGCTGATACAGATGAAAAACCACCGCATTCATCGACACTTGCCTGGCTTATAGATACGCGAAACTACTGGGGTAAAGTGGTCGGCGACACAGGTGCCCAGCTCGACGGATTCTTCGCCGGCGACGATGCGATTCGAAAATCTAACGGGAGCTTCCTCAAGCTCGGTTTCGAGTTCCAACAGATCAAAGGCGGAACGAGCTATTTCGATCCAAAAGTAAAATTTCGTCTGGACCTGCCGACCCTGAAAGAAAAACTCCGCATAGTTCTCGAGAGCGAGCCGCCGGAAGAACAAACTATTGGGGAACAGAAGCGTCCTCAAGGTTCAAACAAGGACCAGAAAAATCTCAATGACTCGGCGGTTGGCGCGCTTGATTTTGAGCTTAACAAAAAGCGTCACATCAATACCAGCACCGGGGTTGGCGTGAAGTTCGGGCAGCCAATCGATCCATTCTGGCGTTATCGTCTAAACGCAAAATATGCGATCAACAAAGATTGGGAGCTATCAAGCTATGACAGCCTCTACTACTTTCACAGCGAGGGATGGGGAACTCAGCTGAATGTAACCGCTCAAAGAAACAGTCCTTGGTTTGTGTTCCGACAGACGTCTGATGGGCGATATGACCATAAAACTCGACGATGGGAACTGGCCAACACACTTTCCTTCCTACGGGAAATCGATTCAAAGCGAGCAATCAACTACCAGATAGGTATACTTGGTGAAACGCAACCTGAAGTGCAAGCGACGGGCTATTTCGCGCATGCAATTTACCGCCGAAAAATGCATAAAGAATGGTTATTCTACGAAATGATTCCGGAAATTTATTATCCAAAAGAAGATAACTGGAAGTTCTCCCCTTCGATTACCTTTAAAATTGAGATGGTTCTCTCTTCAGAACAACAATGAACATTACACCGATTGCGACCGTCCACACCCCATTCAAAGAGAAGTTTGGAATTCCGCGTCAGTCGGTGCTTATAAGATATGCAGAAGCATTGCTGACCTTTAACCCGCCATACGACAATCCAGATGCGTTTACTGGGCTCGAAGGTTTTAGCCATCTATGGCTACAGTTCGGCTTTCACAAGAACATTAGAGACCAATTTAAACCAAGCGTACGACCCCCTCGCCTGGGAGGAAACCAATCCATTGGTGTATTCAGCACTCGCTCTTCGTTTAGACCAAACTCTCTTGGCCTGTCTTTGGTAGAACTTCAAGCCATAAAGATCGACAATGGCTCTGTAAGTCTTGTTATTTCGTGCCCTGACCTCCTCGATGGCACTCCAATTTACGATATTAAACCTTATGTAGAGTATAGCGACCGACCGACTCACCCTAGCTGCGGCTTTGCAGATGCGGCACCCGAGCCGGTATTAGACGTCGCGTTTGCATCCGAAGCGGAAGACGTCATTAGAAACCATCCTAGGCTGGACGAGTGCAAGCAACTTGATCGTTTTATAGAAGAGCTCATCAAACAGGATCCGCGACCGGCCTACCATCAAGCAAACAAAGAGCGGACTTACAGAATGCGGATTTTTGATCTGGAAATAGAGTGGCAGGTAGAACAGAAAACTGCGCACATCATTAAGGTTAGCAAGGTATCTTAGGCCAAATATTGAGCCCTCATAGTCCATGTGAATGACTAGGTATTCGTGACCTAACTAACAGAGAGCCGGGAACTCTTCAGCAAATTTACCAATCCACTCCTTGGCAGCGTGCTCAGAATCAATTTCACGACCTTCGACTTCTTTTACCCAAAGTCGGTAATGCTCAATGTGGCATATCTGCTCGACCATCCGTGCCCGGTAAGCGTCTTCAACCTCGTTAAACTCAACGCCAACTTCATATCCATCCGCAGAGACAAGACACCATATAACTTTAGCTTTTGCCTCAAAAGCAGGCGTTGTGACGGGAATACGGATCTTAACCCCTGACCCGATTTCATAAGGCCTTCGTGACGCAAAGCTTAGTCCGCCAACACTTATATCCTTAGTGGTGCTGCATAAGACGTCCTGCGCCTTTACTTGAGCCAACTCGATTGGCATATCAGAGGGATGCCGAATGTATGCGCGTGCAACCATATTCACTCCCTTGTCTTAGTTAGTTATTGTTTTCAATTTCAATTTAGCACCAAGGTAGAAAAACGCAATGATAAAAAGTACCCGTTACGGCTTGTTGATGTAGTTAGTAAAAACCGCCCCTAAACTTCCATCAATGGTATATTTATTAACGACACTTGTAGCGCCAACACGCAAATATGTGTCCTTATCATCCTCTTCCGCCGACCCGAGCGCAATAATCGGTACGCGTTTGGAAGATGTTCGTCGCGACTCGATTTGCCGCATCATCTGGATGATCGTCAACGTATCCACATCTGCAAATTGATCGTCAACTAGCACCACATCGAATGCCTCCTGTCGGAATGCGTCTAAGGCCTCAAAGGCCGATGAGTAATGAACAAGTTGCATACCATGGTGCACACAGTTAAGGCGCGTGTATTCGATGCAAACCAGCTCTTCAGCGACTAATAAAACCGAACCTCTAGGGGCAGAGCTCAGGTCTTGCGGTAAAGAATAATCCTCGTTCACACCATAGTAATCTAGCACGGTATAACGCGTTACGAGATTGGGTAGCTCACCCAATCGCCGAGCGTATTGTGTAAGATAATTGATGATCAACATGCCATATTTTGAGAAATTTGCTCGCGAAACGAACGCCTGTACACCTATGTCTATGTAGTGCTGACCATCACCTATCTGAGGGCTTTCGCTCACAACCATAAGCTGCACTCCCCCTGAAAGACTTCGACGTAAATCAGCCACAAACTCCTTGCTCGACATACGTTCTACCATGTCCGATACGATCACAAGATGCGGTAAGCCGGCGGATTTACCTATTTGCTCTTTGAGCTTGACCATATTGCTCGCATAATCGATTCGACTGACCAGCCCTTTCAGACTCCGAGCAATTACACTTTTTGCCTGGTCTGGGAGATCATAGACGAGTACGTGCAAGTGCTTTAACGCACTGTACTCATTTAAATCGAGTAAAGAGTTCGCCGGCGCATCGACGGTTGGCAGCGCAACGCTAAGGCTTTGTTTCAACTCTCCATCCAGGCCCATCGAAAAAACCCAGCGCGCGCCCATGATGTAACAAAGCATCTCAAGCATTGGCGTTGGGCCCTTCTCAGGCTCCTTCCGCCCGTCTCCTGACTGACTAATACCGCTACCAGCATCTGCTTTTCCACTGGTAACGAGTTCTAGTAAAAATCTTGGGCCAGTTCGTGTATCGGGCCGATACTGTGCTCGAACAGTAAACGAATCAACACGCGCTTGAAGAAGTGCTCGTTTAAACGCATTTCGCACAATTCGCTTTAGTTTCTCTGGGTCGCCAACCGCAAATGCAGGGAGGTTCGGATCAAAATGAATGTTGGCAGAGATCGCTCTGCGCTCTAAACGAGGCAAAAACTCCTGGTATACCTGCAACATCATCACCCTGAAATTAAACGGGATCTCGCTAAGGATAAGTTCGCCTGACTCCATCTGTGCACGATCATGCAGATTCGCAGCAACGCTCATAACGGCACTAAGATAGCTTGAACGAAATGCAGCCTGCGGATCGCCTGTGCGCGCTGCTCGAGCTTGTAAGACGAGTGCGCGAGCGAGCGCGTTCTTGATATCCAAGCTGGCATGTTCTGTAGAAAGACTTTGTCCTGCCTGGCCTCGTTCAATTTTAGCAATGTGCGTTTCGAGATCTCTAATTTGAGATTCAAACTCAAAACGCTCGACTTCCGCACTCTCTTTCAGAACAAGAAAGGCTCGCCAAACATTGCTTAATTCATCCTGCCTTCCGGCAACGAGATTTCTAACCTCAGCGGGCAACAAACGAGACTTAGAAACAGTTCTAACAAAAACTTGATTCGGCACGATGTAACAACGATAAAACAACAGGTATGTAATCAGCCAAATAGACGCGAGCTTAAAAAGCTCTTTACTAAAATCGACCCAAAGCTCCCCGACCAATTGCGAAAGGTAGTCTCCGAAGAAAAGCTCAAGATTGATTGAGCCAACCCAGTAATCTCCATGATTTCCCTCGTGCCAAATACTCAACGGGTGGGCAATTACACTTGTCGGACCACGGAGTAGATTCTTGCCGATACTTAATACTTGCCGATCATCTTTCTCGATGCTCCAGTAAAAATTTGCCTGCTCGATGGCGTTGTAAATCACCTCATTCATCGCAAGCGGGCCTTTGGGAAAAGCGCAGGAATACTCGATGCTGTTTAAACGCGCAGACAGGTTCTCGTAAAGCCCTGCTTTTAAGTACTTTGCAAGAGCGTCGTTCGACTCCCTAAAATGTTCATCGATACACGCAACGACCGCAGTTCGGTACCCCTTGTATCGCTCATAGCCCTCGATTAACTGAAATGCAGCCAAAAACAAGAGCGAGCCAAACAACACACGAAGTAAAAGTTTCCGCAGAAGACTTGCTTCCATTAGTCCCTTAATTAAAGCTCTCATTCCTACTTACACCCACCATTACTACTTTTATTATTTGTCGTTAATAACACTAACAAAATTCCGATGACTGCTCTATTCTGAGCGGCATTACCGACGAATCATTAATTATGTACAACTCAAAACTTACACAACGGCTAGTCATCAGCTTTGTCATGCTATGCGCTTGCCAAACGAGCGTAGCGAACATCCGATACATTAACTTGAGTCCCGTGATCGGGCAGCTCCCCCAAATAGACTACCCAGCACTGGACGCAAAAAGCTCTTCGGATGCTCGATACACGCTTGATATTGCCAGTGCAAATTACCTAAGCTCAGGCGATGATGGCAACAGTCTTTATAACATTGATGGAGAGACAAGCACCGTTCAACAATCATTGGAATTCACCCTAGGTAAGAATGTTGCCGGGATAACAAATAGATGGTTCAAGCATTCGACCGGGGTTATGGATCAGCTTATTTATGATTTTCATGACCTGTTTGGGATGCCCCAGAACGGCCGCACTGAAAACAATCAAAACCAACTCAATTGGCGCATTCAATCCAACAATCAAGATATCTATTCTTTAACCCGCTCCCAAACCGGTTATGGAGATACCACGCTTTTTTACGAATTCAGAGAGCTAGAAGCATTTTCAAATTTACGAGTGAGCTTATCAATTCCGACGGGTAGCACTTCTAAACGAACATCGACAGATACTTACGGTTTTACCGTCAGCTCGAGCCTGACCGGTCCAGACCTTTTCCTTTCGCAGAGCTATTTACCAACGTTGCGAACATGGTTTGGCGCCGGCGCTAGTATACTGCATAGCAACCATGAGTTTGGTGAACTCAAACCAAATCCGTTAATATTGGGCGGAACAATGGGCATGGGCTACGATGCAACCAACTCTTTAAGCCTAGAGGCGCAACTTGATACAAACTCGCCTTATTTTGACTCGAGCATAAGAGAACTTGGTTGGGTGCCCATTATTGCGAGCGTAGCAGTTAACTACGAGCTCCGTTCAGCAAAACTACAACTCGGATTCAATGAAGACTTAAGACCAAGCACCAGTCCGGACTTTTCGTTGTTTTCCTCTTTTCGGTATGACTTTTAATCCGCTCTCAATTTTACAACTCAGAAAAGGTTCTGCATGAAACAAATTTTCTCCAACTGTCTTTTAGGAATTATCGCCGTTTCGATCTTTGCCACTTCCAATGCTCATAGTGGCGAGGTTGCTTTTCGCATCAGCAACGACACCATTGGCGGCGGAATTGAAGGCGATCTTGGTAACTCAGGTTTGATTGCTGGTTTTGAACATTTCTACAAAGACAAAAGTGCGTCGATTAACATTAGTAATGTTAATCTCCATACAAAAGGACAAACCGCTATAGCGAATATGCCGACAACCGTGATGCTTGGACTAGAAGCAACCCGAATGAAAGAAGGTGGTTTTAAAGGCGCGGCAATCGCATTTGGAGGAAATATTCGAGTTAACATACCCGCTTCTCCGGGCTTGTCGACAGAGCTTCGCGCCCACTATGCGCCCGATATCGTAGCCTACGATGATGCTGACCGTTACACGCATGTTCGTGCCCAATTGAACTATCGCGTGATTCAAAGTGCTGACATTTCGGCAGGATACCAATACCTCAACGCCGGCGTTAAAGATAGCAGCAACGATCGAACGTTCGAAAGTGGGTTATTTCTAGGGTTACGGATCACCTTTTAATTTTTCTGAGGTTTGCCAGGCATCTTAATTGATTTGAAGCGCGTCGCCGGTTAAGCAAAATCGCCAAACCGTGCGACTAGATGCCTATCGCAGCCTCAAAGACAATCCATCAACTAACGTTCGCGTAGGCGATCACTAGTCCCGCTTCATCAGAGAGGCTCACCAACACTCGAGTGGCCCCCATCCTCTGGAATTGCTCTTCTGCCGCGCCAAAAAGATTGACGTAAGGCTTCCCCAATTCATCATGGTCTAGCGAAATATCTGTCCATGAGACACCGCCCGAAAAGCCAGTGCCTAAGGCTTTGGCAACGGCCTCCTTTGCGGCGAAACGCTTTGCCAAAAAAGCCACCTCATCAGCACTAACCAAAAACTGCTCTAACTCTTCGGGTGATAATATCCGACGCGGAAACTTCTCTGTATTTTTTGCAAACGCTTTCTCGATACGCGCAACATCGACGAGGTCTACCCCAATACCCAGCAAACTATCTAACCTCTAGCCGATTCGATAATAATCGAGCGCATTTCCGAGACGGCCTCTTTTATCCCGACAAACAAAGCGCGAGCGATAATACTATGCCCAATATTGAGCTCGTTGACGCCCTCAATCGACGCGATCTCATGCGTATTCTGATAATTCAAACCATGGCCTGCATTTACGATTAGGCCATGCTCTACGCCAAAACGAACAGCGTCAGAAATCAGCGCCAGTTCACTCAATTGGTGCGCTCTACTTTCAGGCTCCGCATAAGCACCAGTATGGAGTTCTATAGCCGCGGCACCGCAACGCCGAGAGGCCTCTATTTGCTCGAGACTTGGATCAATAAACAATGAGACCTCGACGCCTTTTGCTCCGAGCACATGGCACGCGCGTTTGATTTTTTCCTCATGGGCGATAACGTCGAGTCCCCCCTCTGTTGTAAGCTCTTCGCGCTTCTCCGGAACCAAACAAACATGCTCGGGCATGACTTTAAGTGCCAAGTCGATCATGGCATCCGTCACCGCCATTTCTAAATTCATCCGTGTTTGTAAGGTCTCTTTCATCACAAAGACATCACGATCTTGAATATGACGACGGTCCTCACGGGGGTGAATTGTAATACCATCCGCACCAGCTTCCTCAGCTAGCATCGCCGCTTGGACGGGGTCAGGATAACGCGTTCCGCGAGCTTGGCGGAGTGTTGCTACGTGATCGACGTTAACGCCAAGCAATACTCTCTGCGGAAATGATGTCTGTTGCATTACGATTCTCTCTCTGGTCTACACTGCTTAATTCTTAAGATGCCCAACAAACTGCTTTACGAGTTTGCGACTCTCCAACTCCTTGCCATCAAGCGCCTTATCAATCAACCCTCGAAGCAAGGCCTTGACTGAAGAGTTTGATATAAACGTGGCCGCGCGCTCACCGATGGACGAGTCCTCAGCACAGAAGACACTCGGGCTGTCCAAGATACTTGCTAGGCGATGGGCATCTGCGCCATTAATCAATAGCGGTTTACTACGCGCTGCGTTTGTTTCTGTTTGTGCGCTAAGCACAAACGCCCCATCTTTGCTTAAATAGTACGTAGAAGACGCCTCTAGCCGATTTCCCTGCCAGTCGTTATACAGATCAGGAAGAAGCCCTAGTGACCTAAGTAACTCTACCTCAAACCGTCTAAGAGAATCGTCAACATCATACCCTGAGCTGAGAGCCCCCAAAGCCCAAATATAGGCCTCAAAAAGAGGGTGCATAGGTTGCTCTTCCTGCAAAAGCTTGTAGAGCAATTCGTTTAAATACATGGCTGCGTAAAGGCTAATACCGGAGAACTGAAGCGCCGGACGCGGTGCTTCAGATTTGGAAAGGGTCTTAAGCGTCGCCCCTCCCACCCAATCTAAAAGAAGAGGCTGAAAAGGCTGTAACTGAGCACTCTTTGCAGACTTAGCTTTATAGGCACCCTTCGCAAGCAATGAAAGCTTACCATGCTGGTAGCTAAACACATCGAGCAATAAGCTTGTCTCTCGATATGCTCTTCGATGCAGGATGTAACAAGCATTCAGCATCGACGGATTGCCTATTGGTCTTTATACCCGAGACTTTTGAGCGCTCGTTCATCATCTGACCAACCGCCCTTCACTTTAACCCAAAGATTGAGCATGACTTTACTGTCAAACAAGCGCTCCATATCTTTTCGAGCATCGCGACCAATAATCTTGATTTGCTCGCCCTTTTCACCAATTACGATCTTTTTCTGTCCACTGCGCTCTACCAATATCAGTGCGCTCACATGAAGAATGTTCTTCTTTTTCTTAAACTCTTCGATCTCTACCGTAACCGAATATGGAAGCTCATCACCAAGTTGACGCATTATCTTTTCACGCACCATCTCCGCTGCCATAAATCGCTGACTTTTATCAGTGACTTGCGAGTCAGGAAAATAATGCATGCTCTCAGGGAGTAGGTCTTCTATCAAGTTCTCGAGGGAATCAATGTTATGTCCCTGCTTGGCGGAAATCGGAACGATCTCTTTAAAGCTATATTTCTTTGCAAGCTCTTCAAGGTAGGGCAAAAATCTACCCTTATCTTTGGTTCGATCTACTTTATTTACACACAAGATCACAGGCGCCTTAACCTGCTCCAATTTCTCGAGTACTAAATCATCGTCATCAGTCCAATACGTTCTGTCAACAACGAAGACTACGACATCGACATCCTTAAGAGAGCTTGAAGCGGCTTTGTTCATGTAGCGATTAATCGCTTTATGCTCTTTCAAATGTAAGCCGGGCGTATCTACGTAAACTGCCTGATTCTCACCATGCGTTTTAATACCAAGAATTTGATGCCTTGTAGTTTGCGGTCGCCGCGATGTGATACTCAGTTTTTGCCCCAAAATATGGTTCATTAGTGTCGATTTCCCCACATTCGGACGGCCAACAATCGCGACGTATCCGCAGCGAGTATTTTGCTTCTGAACAACCCCACCAAACGCCTTCCCTAGCAGTGCGTCTAGCTCATCAGGCGACTGCGTCGCGTCGGATTTTTTACTTTCATCACTCATAGAGATTTACTCAGTTGTTCAAGGGCGCTACGTGCAGCATCCTGCTCGGCGTGTCGTCGACTTGGGCCACTCGACTCGATTAGCACATCAGCGGGCTCAATACTGCAGCGAATAAAAAACGTTTGCGCATGCGCTTCGCCTTCTGTTCGCAATACTTCATATTTGGGAAGAGGCAACTTTCGGGCTTGCAAGAATTCCTGAAGCTGGGTTTTTGGATCTTTTTCGGTATCTTTAAGGCTTTGCGAGGCAAGTCGTTCTTCATACCACGATAAAATCATGTCTTTAGCGGCATCATGACCAGCATCCAGAAATGTCGCGCCGATAATCGATTCCAAGGCATCAGCTAGAATAGACTCTCGCCGAAAACCGCCACTCTTGAGTTCCCCCGGCCCTAAGCGCAGATAATCGCCAACATCAAAACCTTTTGCGATCTCCGCTAGCGTAACACCTTTTACTAAACGAGCGCGAAATCGCGATAACTGGCCTTCTTTTGCATTTGGAAATCTGAGAAAAAGTTGTTCAGCGATAACATATCCCAATATCGCATCGCCAAGATATTCAAGACGCTCATTGTTCTTGCCTTTAAAACTGCGATGCGTCAGGGCCAACTCAAGCAGAGTCTGGTCATTAAATGTGTGGCCAAGCTTTCGCTCGAGACGGCCTAAATCAGTTTGAATCACTCAGCTCCAAATTAGAGAAATATCTCTGTCGTTTCGTCCCATGTTACAACAGCATCAACGTTGTTGTAGATATTTATACGGGACTCATACTCGACAAAGATATACAAAACACCGCCATCCTTTTCGATGGTGACTGCGTCATTAAAATCAATTTCTCGAATATTGTTGGTTTGCATTCGCACTCGAAATCGCTTGGTGATTTCGCCGACACTTAGCTCTCGCGTTTCGGGATCTTTCTCGAAAGACTCAACGACAGATTGCAACTGCCAATGCTCAAAATACGCCGGGTACAACTTGAAACCCACGAGCAAAAACATTGCTGCCATCGCTACGAAAATCAAAATCGCGGGCATGGACGCCCCTCGCTGTCTTGCCGGAGTCGAAAATTGTTCTTGGGATTGCAGCATAAGTCCTCTCATACGGGTTTTGAATTGTCTCGCACACCTTTAAAGGGTAGACGGACAACCGTTGTTTTTCCATCAAATCAAAGGTTTACTCAATACCGCCGACTCGTGAGAACGAAGGCAGAGATGTAATGCTTTTCCATTGCATCCAAATCGCAAACGCCTTGCCTACAACGAGCTCGTCAGAGACAAAACCCCAAAAACGACTATCGTTACTATTATCGCGATTATCTCCCATCACAAAGTACGAATTGTCGGGTACAAGCCATTCGCCTTCTGCCTCAATATTTCGTCGCAACTGGTGCTCAATCAATTGATGCTTTACCCCACCAAGCTCTTCTTCAAATAGTTTATAGGGTGCAAAGTTCGCTAGCATACGCTCGCTCACCAATTCATCATTAATAAATAACTGCTTTTGTGAGTATCTAATTTTGTCACCCGGTAGCCCGACGACTCGCTTGATATAGTTAGTTTTCCCATCTTCAGGAAATTTAAATACCATCACGTCACCGCGCTGCGGATCATTCAATTCCACGACCTTCGTACCTGCAACAGGGAGGCGTAGCCCATACTCAAACTTATTTACCAGAATAAAATCACCCACTTCTAAAGTGGGCAACATAGAGCCTGACGGGATTTGAAACGGCTCAACCAAGAATGACCGCAGCACCAAAACGATCGCCAAAACCGGGAAGAATGAACGCGAATTTTCAATCAGCCAAGGAACCTTCACATCCTCGGCCTCACCTTCCTCACCAAGTTGAGCGCGCTTTTTCGCGAACACCAACACATCTAGCAAATAAACCAGACCAGTGGCTAGCGTCAAAACGACTAAAACCAGGGGAAAATCAATATCCATACTCTACTCGCAAATTTTCTTAAACGTTTATACGCCGACCTTGGAGGCCACATTAACTATCTACTTTGAGCACGGCCAGAAATGCTTCTTGAGGAATTTCAACGCTGCCCACTTGCTTCATGCGCTTCTTACCTTCCTTTTGTTTCTGGAGTAACTTCTTCTTACGACTTACATCTCCACCGTAACATTTTGCAGTTACGTTTTTTCGAAGAGCTTTCACTGTCTGTCTTGCAACAATTTGGCCACCAATCGCGGACTGAATGGCAACATCAAACATCTGACGCGGAATCAATTCCTTCATTTTTTCAGTCAGCAAACGGCCTTTAGACTGAGCATGATCACGGTGAATAATCAATGCTAATGCATCTACCTTGTCTCCATTGATCAACACGTCAAGCTTGACTAGATTTGCGGGTTCGAAGCGCTCAAATTGGTAATCGAGTGACGCGAATCCGCGACTAACCGACTTGATACGATCAAAAAAGTCGAGTACTACCTCAGCCATTGGAAGTTCGTATTTCAAAGCAACTTGACCGCCAACAAACTGCATATCAAGTTGGACACCCCGCTTTTCGACACAGAGACTGATGACATTCCCCAGATACGCTTGTGGCACGAGAATATTCGCTTCCACGACCGGCTCACGCATCTCGTCAATAGATCCGGGATCAGGAAGACGCGATGGATTATCAACCATAATCACATCGCCGTTACGTAATTTCACTTCATATGCGACAGTGGGCGCCGATGTTATCAGATCGAGATCATACTCCCGCTCGAGCCGCTCTTGGATAATCTCCATGTGCAGCATGCCAAGGAACCCACAACGGAAACCAAAACCAAGGTAAGAAGCGCATGAAGCAAGTGGGCAGCGTTGAAATTCCTCAAGAAGCATTGCTGGCCGT
>NZ_LWFU01000669.1:0-2148 GCF_001635135.1 Oleiphilus sp. HI0080 | reverse complement strand
TTTGGTATAAGCCCTTAGCTTTAACCCCTTGGCTTAGACTTCTAAAAAGCATCTCCGAGAACGCGATTCGCTGACAACAGCCATCGCGTTTTTTGTTATCTCTAATGTTCACCTTACAAGCGCCAACGGCAGAGCTGATGAACATTCAGCTAGCCAGCTGATCACTCTTGATCACACTTGATCACTCATTATCACCGCCCCATCCAACTTTCAAAACGTTCTAACCATGAAGGTTCTCGCTGCCGAAGCTTTTCGTCTTCACCAACGGCCTGCGCATTCGGCACATCATCCAACGCCGACAAGCCTTTTATCGCAAATCGAAGACCTGCACGAATAATGACGTCTTGAGCGATTGCCATATCGAGCGTTCCTGCAAAACCTTCGGTAAACACGAGGTCAAACTGGTCACGCTGAAAGGCAAACTCAACGTCCACCAACAGATGTGCGCGATCTTTACGAAAACGAAGATCGATCGCATAGCGCTGACGCTGATTGTTTAGCGACAAATCGGCATTTACACGACAAACGCCAGATTCGATATGGCAAGAAAGAGGGCTCGCTACGCGCATATGGATCGGCGTTAAAAATAGCTTCTTTACTTCGTCATCACGTCGCACATGCTGTGAATCAAAGTTGGCGTGTTCGAGCACGACTTCGCCCGACATGTTAATCAATGCGTCGTTCCGCTCTATTTGCGCAACACCAGTTAAACCCGATCCTACGGGATCAGTGAGAACACCCTCTACGAGCATCGTCCCATACTTACTAATCTGATAACGCAGTACACTCTCCTCAGCGAGCAATATCAGTTTGTCCGCGCTGGAAAAAGGAACAGGTAACCCCATGAGCAGCAATGCTTGCAGGAAAAATCTCTTGGCGCTAAGTTGCATCGAAATTAATCCATGTAAAGAACACAACCGCCAATCACATCCCCTCGCCACTTGGCAAGAAGCGCCTGCTTTACGTCGTGTAACGCAAAGCGATGAGAGACATATGGTTTTATCTTACCGTCTTCAACCCAAGACATAATCGCCGCTAGACGCTCAGGGCGAATGGTTGGATCAAACTGAGTCGAGATGACAGCTGGGCACCCCAACACTTGCAGCCCTTTCATCATGATGAGATTGGTAGGGAGCATGTTGGCATTAGGCGCGCCACGCTGCCCCTTCCCCTTTGCAACAAAAGGGGTTGATGCCCAACCAACGATCAAAAACCGCGCGCCAAACTTTACGCAGCGCATACTTTCTAACGATATATCGCCACCGACGCCATCATAAACCACGTCAACGCCGTTACCTCCTGTCAGTGCTTTTACCTCATCACGGAAACGTCGAACGCTCACGTTCTCGTCATCGGAACGGCAATTGATGATGTGGTCCGCGCCCTGCTCTTTCACCACCGCCAACTTTTCGTCGGAGCGACCTGTCGCAATAACCGTTGCCCCGAGCAATTTTGCAATGTGCACCGCTGCAAGACCTGTTGCTCCCGACGCGCCGTGAATCAGGACGGTTTCTCCAGCTTTAAGGCCTCCGCACTTGACCAAGCAATGATAGGCAGTCTCATAGCTCCCAAGCAGGTTGCAAGCTTGATCAAACGATAAGCCTTCAGGTATTTTTCGAACCGCTAACGATGGCGCGACCGCAAAGTTGGCGAAGCCGCCATACTGTTGATACTCACCCGGCGAACGAGGCCCCGTGAGCAGACCGTCTACATACACACGATCACCTACCTTCAAGCCGGCTTTCTCAGCATCACTTCCACACCAAGCAACCACACCACTGTATTCCAGCCCGGGCGTATAAGGTAATGGAGGCATGTGTTGATACTGTCCGCTTGTCATAATAAGGTCGACCCAACCTACAGAGGAGGATCGAACTTCAATCAACACATCTTGAGTGTTCAGACAGGCCGGTTCAGGCACACACTGAGACTCTATTACAACCGATTTTTCGATGCCTTCGGTAGGCGATTCGGCAAATGCCGCAACACGCACGCACTGTGGTTTTTGTCTTAGATGATCATCAGCAGACAAGACGGACCCCATATTTTATTCGGTGTTATTAGGTGTCGACTCTTGAGTCATTATGCGCCTCAAAAACGCCGACTCGACAGCGCAAATAGTCGCGCGTTTTGTCTATAAATACTAGC
>NZ_LWFU01000668.1:0-3398 GCF_001635135.1 Oleiphilus sp. HI0080 | reverse complement strand
AATGATGCTGCCGTGGTCGGCGTATGGAAGCTCGATGTGATTCTGGCTTGAGTCGCTAAATTCGATTTTTGCTCGCGCCTCCTCACTTCCAAGCGCTTCCGCAAGTCCGGTGACGAGCGCATTTCGATTATCTTGGGAATATAAAGCAAATTTCAGCGACGAGCTGCCGCAGTTGATAACGAGTATTTTATTTTGCATATCAGGGATACCGCTTCCTTACACTGACAGCCAGTATATTAAAAACCGCTCGCTTCGGCTGCGAGAGCGGAACATTCGTAGTACGTGTCGTTTATAAGCTGGGGGTCTAAACCTATCTCTGCAAGGCCTTCCCAGTCGATTTCATCGACGCGGCCCTGTTCAAAAAGCAAGGTTGAGTTAATGATTAAGCCCTGAGGCCCCGTTCGATCTATGAGCGCCTCGCGCATCGATTCCTTTACGGGAATTTGCTCAATGAGCTCCACGATTGGGACATCAAAAAACGCATCCAAGCAGCTTAAAAGACCAGATGTGTAATATTCAGTTTGCATGCTCGGATCGATTTGTTGCGCAAGCTTCTCGCAAGTCAAAGCGCGAACAATAGCAATATATTGAAGAGCATCTGGTTTATTGTCGAGTTTGCTGAGCGCGAGCAGCGTAGCCCAGCTGCGCACTCGATTAATCCCAAGCAGCGCAACAGCAGAATTGATGGAATCAATCTCTTTAGTTCGACGATACGCTGCGGAATTAATCAAACGCAGTAATTTATAGCTAATAACCGGATCTTGAGAAATGATATCGCTAATTCGTTTGACGTCTGTCGTGGGGTCTTGAAGCTCGGCAACGAGACCCAGTACTGCAATTTGATTGGTCGCAAGTTTTTGACCATGCATTATCTCGGGCTTCGCTAAAAAGTAACCCTGAAAAAGTTGAAATCCCATCGCCTTACATGCTTCAAACTCTTTGTGCGTTTCTACTTTTTCGGCAAGCAGCGTGAGGTCAAAGGGTTTTAAGTAGTCAACGGTGTTTTGGATATCACTTAGTGTTTGTCCGAGAATGTCGACTTTTACGATATCAATGTAGGGCAGTAGCGGCTTGTATTGCGGTGCCCTGACGACATCATCTAAAGCGAGGGTATAGCCAATTTTCTTCAGCTCGATAACACGTTTAATAAAGCTTGGTGTTATCTTTACGTGCTCCAGAATCTCGATGACGATCGAATGGGGGTCAAAGATGGGGCGTTCCATTAAAAGTTCGCCGGAGAAGTTAACAAAAGCCGGGGCGCCGCCCGTCACAAACTGCAAATCGCTTTCGGTGAAAAGGTTTAGTAAAACATTGGATGTGGCACTGAGATCACAAAGAATATTTGCGGCGTTCTGCTCATTGTCGCGAAACAGCAGCTCATAGCCATAAATTTCTTTATTCGCATCGTATATTGGTTGCCGCGCCAGCAGCACATCGTCTTTCTGCATAAAACCTAATTAAGCGGCCGTTCGAAGCTTCGATGGCGAGTTGACTGCTAGTATTCAAGAGTATGTAGTTAAGTGTAGCTGACCTTTTGCCTTGTGAGAGCGGCTAGAGTAGAAAAAATTGCAATAAATGCATGTAACATTCGAGGTAACGACGTTGTTTGAGGAGATAGCGCAGCGGGTGCTTAGCAGCTTGCACTTGCTAAGTGCAAAAACATCCATCTGGTAGAAAAAAGAAGTGGCGTCCCCTAGGGGAGTCGAACCCCTGTTACCGCCGTGAAAGGGCGGTGTCCTAGGCCTCTAGACGAAGGGGACGCATAGGTACTTCGTCGAAGTGGCGCGAATATTAGGGACTTTGTTTTTTGAAGTCAACAAAAAATATTCACCACTGTGCAAATTACTGTATTTGATTCACGCAGGCCTTTAAATTGTTCGCGGTGTAGTCAAAGCTGGCTAACATTCCTTTGTTTTCAATGAGCTTAAAGTATTGGATTGCGACATCAAAATGCGAATCAGGCGTTTCTAGTAGTACCTGGTCGATGTTGAATGTCGCATTAACGCGCAAGATGATTTCATACCGTAGTTTGTTTTCACCGGCGCAAAAGTAATAGGGGTATTCCAAAAGGTCTTTTGCGGGCGCACCCTTTGCCTCAAACACTAATTTGGCACAGCGCGCATAGTTACTATTAACCAGAGAATAGGCATTAAGGATACCTTCTTTGTCGAGCAACTCGTATATCTCTATTACGCGTTGTTTCGCCTTTTTT
This sequence comes from Oleiphilus sp. HI0080, assembly GCF_001635135.1. Lineage (NCBI taxonomy): Bacteria > Pseudomonadati > Pseudomonadota > Gammaproteobacteria > Oceanospirillales > Oleiphilaceae > Oleiphilus > Oleiphilus sp. HI0080. Next base: position 1,186 of record NZ_LWFU01000668.1, on the reverse strand, counting down.
TGCCCAAAAGGGAGCGTGTTGATCGCATCGTTTTGCGGTATCCCTCTCTGGGCGAGCTGAAGCACCGTTAGCTGCTCAATAGTGAGCATTGTGCATGAGATAAAGTCATGTGGGATGTCTGGGTTTGCGCGCTGATCTGAACGTGCGAGCGCAGTATTGCACTGTAACGCTAGTAATACGAGGAACAGGGCGATGCCCGGCGATACGAAGTGGAGCAAGTTTAAATCCAGCTGATTGAATGCGTGAAGAGCGAAGACTACCCAAAGTTCTGCCCGCCAACCAAACCTTTATGGATAAATGGCGGCCAACGCTTCGCTAATTGTCGAGTACTTAAAACTATAGCCCAAATTATTCAAATATTCTGGGGTCACGGTTTGACTGTCTAGTAGGAGTGCTGCGCGCTCTCCAAAAATAAGATTGACGACGAAAGCCGGCATGGCGAAAAACCTTGGTTTATCGAGTGATTTGGCAAGTGCATCGCTGAACTCGCGATTGCTCACTGGTGAATTCGAGCACATATTGACAGGCCCTGCTGCAGCCTCGGAGCCAAAGAGCAAGTGAATGATCCCGACGGCATCTTCTACATGAACCCAAGACATCATTTGTGCACCATTGCCCATGGTCGCCCCCAGACCCAAGCCAAAACTAAGTTTTAGCTTTTGGAGCATCCCTCCTTGCTTGGCAAGCACGATACCGGTCCTTAACATGCATGTTCGATCTGATCTGACGTGAGTTGACGCTTCTTCCCAGTCACGGCATAGCTGAGCGGAGAAGCCTTCACCGTTGCCACTTGCCTCGTCAAACGTTGTTGTGGGCGATGACGGATAAAAGCCTATGGCAGAACCGCTGACCAACGCCTCGAAGGGTCTTGGCAAAGTACGTGACAGCGCGGCGAGCTCTTCTGTTATACCGATCCGACTAGCGCGAAGATTCTGCTTTCGTTGCATTGTCCAAGGTTTGTCGACGATAGGCTCTCCACTCAGATTAAGGCAGTAACGGATCGTACTTTTCGCCGGAATCTGGGTGAAGCTCGAAATAACTTCCACTTTCCTTCCGATTTTAGCAGTAACGGTCTTCGGCTCTTGACGGGAGAGAACGACAACCGAAACCTCGCTCGGCAGTGATCGGATAAATGCACTGCCAATTAGGCCGGACCCGCCAGTTATTAAATAATCAATGTCGTGTT
>NZ_LWFU01000667.1:0-1234 GCF_001635135.1 Oleiphilus sp. HI0080 | reverse complement strand
AATGCCATTGTTGGTATACGCGTAAGCGTCGACGAAATGCAGGGCAAATGGAAAGTCAGCCAGAATCAAAGCGGTGAAAACCGACAAGGAGTGATCAAAGCTTTGGGAAAAGAAGGAAATCAAGCAATGGCCCAAACTGTAGCGCTCAAATCTTCAGAAAGCTAAGCCCCAAATTTAGAGACCAATAAATGTTTGAAGTCTTAATTTTAGCGGTTGCACTGAGCATGGACGCATTTGCCGTTTCCATCGGCCTTGGCTCGAAGCATGAGCAGAGAACCTCTGCTCTCGCAGTTAAAGCCGCCATTTATTTTGGCCTATTTCAAGCGCTTATGCCCTTAATCGGTTTTTTAGGCGGTAAAGGCGTATTCGGGATAATCGAAAATTACGCGCACTGGATCGCTTTTTCTCTCCTCTTACTGATTGGCGCAAAGATGATTTACGAAGCAATGTCAGAGGGAATTGAAGAAGATATTGCTCAAATCACCCACCGGGTGATGTTGGTTCTCGCTATAGCAACAAGCATAGATGCAATGGCCGCAGGATTTACCCTAACACTTATTGAAATAAACCCACTCCTTGCCTGTTCGCTAATAGGCATTATCACATTTATATTTAGTTGGTTTGGCGTATTTATTGGCGCCAAGAGTGGTACCTTCTTAGAGAGCAAAGCGGAGATGTTGGGGGGTGTAATACTCATCCTGATCGGTTTTAAAGTATTACTTTTATGAACCTAACCATCCCCCAAAACACAGCAAGCCATCGCCGCTACCCAAGACCATGCGTTAAATGCACTTAAAGGCAAAACTAAAATGGCAAATGTTATTCTTGAATCGAAGATCACATGCCCTAATTGCGGCCATCATAAAACCGAAGTCATGCCGACGGATGCCTGTGTCTACTTTTACGAATGTGAAGGATGTAAGAAGCTTCTGAAACCAAATCAAGGCGACTGCTGCGTGTTTTGCTCTTATGGCTCAGTTAAGTGCCCACCTATTCAACAGGGCTTCAGTTGTTGCAGCTAACACGAGCTTTTAGATTGACCCTCCCCGACCTTAGAAAAAGCGCTTAGCTAAGCTTGATCCTCATGTTTTATCTGTCGTCACTTAAGACCATCTCTATTTATCTGAACTAATGAGAGCCGGCAGGGGCAGATCCCAAATAGCGGCAAGAACAGAAATCAGCTGCTGCTCAGTCTCACAAAACACCTCATCGGCATGCGCCGCAGCCAACAAAC
>NZ_LWFU01000666.1:0-2069 GCF_001635135.1 Oleiphilus sp. HI0080 | reverse complement strand
GGTCTTGGAGTTGGCATTATTGCTTCGATGGCGTTTGATCCCGTAAGAGATTCAGACTTGGTGGCGATACCGGCAACAGACTTATTCCCTGATGCGATCACTAGTATTGCTTTGCGTAAAGGAACATTCATGCGCGGATTCATGTATGAGTTTTTAGCAGAATTTGCGCCGCATTTAACGCGAGACTTGGTTGATGAAGCTTTCTATAGTCATGCCCATAGAGAAGATGTGTCGAAAGTGTTTGCAGAAGTCGATATTCCCCGATACACCACTTAGGTGGTTCGGGGAATGGGTGAATGCAACTCTCAGCGACGAGTTGACGTTCACTGGCTGAATTTATTTGATGTGCAGACCGCATTCTTTTTGCGTTTCTTCTTCCCACCACCAGCGGCCTTCTCGCTCATGCTGGTTTGGTAATACTGCTCGAGTGCATGGCTCACACCCAATGCTGATAAAGCCTTTTTCGTGAAGCTTGTTGGTTGGCACTTCGCTCATGCGAAGGTAGTCCCAAACCTCTTTTGACGACCAGTTTGCTAGCGGATTGAATTTGATTAAGGTTTTGCCTTCAGCAGCGTTGGCCGTATCAAGCTCTATGACAGCCACTTCTGAGCGTGTACTTGGACTTTGATCTTTGCGTTGTCCTGAAATCCAAGCTTCTAGCGTGGCGAGCTTTCGACGTAAGGGTCTTACTTTTCTGATTGCGCAGCACTCTTTATGGCCATCCTCATAAAAACTGAACAAGCCCTTTTGTTTGACGAATGCTTCTAGCTCGTCCGTATTTGGCGCCATCAACTCGAGGTCAAGTAAGTAATGTTGACGAACGGTGTCTAGAAAGAGATATGTCTCAGGATGGAGTCGGCCAGTGTCCAAGCTAAAAACTTGAAGGTTGTCGGTCAATTTGTGGCTTAGTTCGATGAGTGCAACATCTTCTGCACCACTGAATGAAATGGCAATGTTTCCAAAGTGAGAGAAAGCAAACTTAAGAACTTCGCGGGGCGACTTTTCCGCAAGCGAAGAATTCAGAGCGCTGATTGCTTCCGGAGTAAGGTTTTCTGCTTGCGTAAAGTCGTATTCCATTGTCGTGATATCTCGCTGGGGGATGTTGTAGAAGGCTTTGGATTGTATCGATGATTTATCAATATGCAAGCTGAAGCCTTTTCGTTAGAATGGCGCCCAAATTTTTGTCATTTAACTTGAAGTTAGTATCGGGAGTATGCGACGTGGAATTAGTTTGTCTGGATTTAGAAGGTGTCTTGATTCCGGAAATTTGGATTGCTTTTGCAGAGAAAACAGGAATTGAAGAGTTAAAAGCAACGACTCGTGATATCCCTGACTACGATGTTTTAATGCAGCAGCGTTTGCGTATCCTTGACCAGCACGGTTATGGCCTGAAAGAAATCCAGGAAGTCATCGATACACTTGACCCGCTTCCTGGTGCAAAGGAGTTTGTTCAGTGGTTGAATGAGCGTTTTCAGCTTATCATCCTATCGGATACATTCTACGAATTTGGTATGCCGTTTATGGCGAAGCTTGGTTTTCCGACACTTTTTTGTCACAAGCTCGAAGTCGCCGACGATGGGCGAATCACTAACTACCTTTTGCGCCAAAAAGATCCGAAGCGTCAGTCGGTTAGGGCGTTTCAATTGCTAAATTATCGTGTGATTGCAGCGGGTGACTCCTATAATGATACGACGATGCTGAAGCAGGCTGAGGCTGGTATTTTGTTCAAGTCTCCGCAAAACGTGATTGATGAGTTTCCTCAGTTTCCTGCTGTACATACTTATGACGACCTTAAAGCTGAGATTCTTAAAGTCAGCACCACTCGGTCTTCTTAATTTTTATTCCACTTGGAGTAGTGAATGTCTGAGCCTTCAGGCGAACGAATACAAAAGGTGCTTGCGCAAGCAGGCCTTGGCTCTCGCAGAGAGATTGAACGTTGGATCGCAGATGGTCGCGTAAGCGTAAATGGTGATGTCGTTACCTTGGGCGCGCGATTATTGCCATCTGATCATGTTCGAGTGGATGGTAAGACTGTCAAGCTCGACACAGATGTGCGTATTGATCCGCGC
>NZ_LWFU01000665.1:0-1308 GCF_001635135.1 Oleiphilus sp. HI0080 | reverse complement strand
GGCCTTATTGATATGGGTAGCGGCCACCTTCATCCACTTAAACTCAATGTTGCCGAAGCTCGGATTGCAGAAAATCTAGGTGCAAAAATCTTTGAGAACTCTCGCGTTATAGATATCCAGAAAGGCACGCAATGCATTGTCAAAACAGAGAAAGCAGAGATCCGTTGCGACCAACTAGTCATCTGCGGAAATGCCTATGTCGGAGACTTGGATAAAACACTGAGTGCGAAAGTGCTACCGGCTGGCAGCTATGTCATCGCAACCGAACCGCTCACAGAAGATGAAGCACAACGGGCGCTACCGCAAGACATGGCCGTATGCGACCAAAGAGTGGATCTTGACTATTACCGTTTGTCTGCAGATAACCGGCTTTTATTTGGCGGTTTGTGCACGTACTCAGGTAGAGATCCTAAATCAATCATAGACGCGCTGAAGCCTAACCTGGATAAAGTGTTTCCATACCTTGCGCATAAAAAAATCGACTTTCAATGGGGTGGAATGATTGGAATTGGCGCCAATCGTTTACCTCAAGTAGGTCGGCTTCAAGACAACATATATTATGCGCAGGCCTATTCAGGACATGGCGTAAATGCAACACATATGTCAGGTCGATTAATTGCCGAAACGATCAATAACGAAAGCAATCGAATTGAAGTTTTTGAAAAGGTAAGTCACATGCGCTTTCCCGGAGGCCCAAGGTTCCGCTCACCAATGCTTGCAGCGGGAATGCTGTATCACCGATTCAAAGACCTGTTCTAGCCAACAGACTTTTTCTACTAACGAAATGAGGCTTTTGCTGAGGGATCAGAAATCACTGACTTCTGAAGAAGCGAAAAATGGGCAAGTGCAATCACACTCGCCCATTTGCGAACTAAATAGGAAGGCTCAGCTCTGACTATGCTTTGATAGAGCGGCGACGTGCTGCACCCAATCCAAATAATCCCCCCGCTAACAACGCGAGAGTGCCTGGCTCTGGAACCGATTGAAACTCAATGTTGTCGAGACCAAAACCAATGTTGCGTGTTCCACCAATCGTGGTACCAAGCACTTCAATACGATCAACGCCAGCAAACATAAAGTTTGTTACAAGCGCATCACCAGCGATACCGTCAGTTAGGCCGCTATTACCTATAATGTTACCCAGCCCATCAACACTCACCATGTCCGTGCCGCCACCAGACAAATATGCAGTCAGCTGGAAAAGTTCTGTGTTATTAATGCCGCTGCCGTCGATATCCGCAATGTCGAAAGAGACGTTAGAGCTGCTATTGAACGACAATGAAAAGTGAATATTGTCGTTAAACTCCG
>NZ_LWFU01000664.1:0-1174 GCF_001635135.1 Oleiphilus sp. HI0080 | reverse complement strand
CATTGGTAGATCATCAGAGTCAACCCACACTAGGGAGTCGAGTTTGGCTAATGCCTTGATTAAATTGGCGTTTTTCTCGAAGCGAAGTTTGTCGCTGTTATCTCCATTGTGCAGTAATGCAGGGATTGCTTTCGCTGGAGAGATGTCCATTTCGCCGCGAATGTTTCTGACGCCAATAATTACGTCTTTTAGCCATTCAACGTCTGCAAGGATCGATTCATCTATTTTGCTTTCATCGCTAACGGGGTAGCTTTGGGTCATGATGGTTGCACCCGACTTCGCAGCTAAAGGCGCTATTTTTTGCCAAATTTCTTCAGTGATATACGGCATGAAGGGGTGCGCTAGTCGTAAAATGGTCTCGAGTACGCGTACCAAGGTTCTGCGTGTTCCTGCAAGTTGCTCAGCAGAGCTGTTGGCATCATTTAGTGCAGGCTTGGCAAGCTCTAGATACCAGTCACAGTAATCGCTCCAAATAAAGTCGTAGAGAGTGTGGGATGCATGGTCAAGACGGAATTCGCTTATTGACTTATCAATGCTTGCTTCGGTTTGCTGTAGTCTCGAGATGATCCAGCGGTCAGCAATGGAAAGCTCATAATTATTATGATCGGTAGCACAGTCTTGACCTTCGACGTTCATTAAAACGTAACGCGCCGCATTCCAAATTTTGTTGCAGAAATTTCTGTAGCCTTCTAAACGCTTCATATCCCAGTTGATATCGCGTCCGGTTGAAGCGAGAGAGTAGAGCGTGAAGCGTAAGGCATCGGTGCCATGCGCCGATATTCCGTCTGCAAAGGCCTTACGCGTGCGCTTTTCGATTTTTTGCGCAAGCTGTGGCTGCATCATGTTACCTGTGCGCTTGCTAACAAGGGATTCAAGGTCGATGCCATCAATCATGTCTAAGGGATCAAGAACATTGCCTTTTGACTTGGACATCTTATCGCCATTCTCATCTCGAATCAGTCCAGTTACGTAGACGTACTTAAACGGAACTTGCGGTTGTCCATCTTCATCCTTCATAAAGTGCATGGTCATCATGATCATGCGCGCTACCCAGAAAAAGATGATATCAAAGCCCGTCACCAAAACATCGGTAGGGTGGAATGTTTTGAGGCGTTCTGTCGCTTCTGGCCAGCCTAGGGTACCGAATGTCCAAAGAGCGGAAGAGAACCATGTG
>NZ_LWFU01000663.1:0-1147 GCF_001635135.1 Oleiphilus sp. HI0080 | reverse complement strand
CGTCAAGTCGAGTCCGTATACAACGCACTGAAGAATAATGTGTTGGCAGGTAAGCACGAAGAGCTCGAAAGTTTAAAAGAGAGCTTTAATACGGCATTTGTGACGAATCTCTGTCATTCGATTTATCAAGCGATTAATGAAGGAAAACGTGTACTTGATAGCTTAAATAAAGAGCTGGAAAATCACGTGTTTGGCACGGATCAAGAGCGCTTTAGTTTTGACTGTGAATGGGTGCCGGAATTTCGCGACTACTACCGGTTCTTTAAAGAGATTATTGAGATACCAAACCTTGGTGATGGAGCTACTTTATTTGATGCCCAACTGTCAGAGAAATCGACTGAAGTGCGCGATACGTTGCTGAGCATGCTTCTGGCGAAAGATGCGCAAACGGCATTTAGGGAGCTCGAACGCATTAGCGACTACAGGAACTACCGCCGTTATGAGATATACAAAGAACCTCTCAATAAAGACAAAATAGCACTTAGCCGTTATGGCACCGGTTCGGGCGGTCAGCTCGAGACGCCAGCCTATATAATTCGTTCGGCGGCGGTCACATCTGCTTTCAAATTCAATGAAGGTAATTCGCATTGCCGCATGGTTTTAGTCGATGAGGCATTTTCAAAAATGGATGAAACAAGATCTCGTGAGGTGATTAATTACCTTACGGAGGCGCTTGGTTTACAGCTCATTTTTATCATGCCTACCAGTAAGTCAGGTCCCTTTTTAGATTTAATTAGCAATCAGATTGTATTCAGTAAATGCCCTGCACAAGAAAAGATTGGCGAGCTAGAAACACAGGTTCTTGTGGATAGAAAAGTGTGTAATCAGGAGCGTATCAAAGAGCTTTGGGCAAATCATCGGAAAACGGTTCGACATCAAGGAATGCTCGATTTCATGGAAGATATTGTTTAATGGGTGATTATGAGCAAACAGATATTCCTGTTTGGATATCGGATTTTGACGAGGTTAGAGATCTGCTTTCTCAGTTCATAGATAAGCTCGAAAAAGGTACGCGTTTACTGATGAGGCTTACGGAAAAAAATGTCCCATCGTTATTTGATTACAACAATCCGCACTCTAAAGCTGTCTGGTCGCTCATCCAGAGACTTGAATCAGATTATGGCGTATTCAGTATTGAACTGGATAA
>NZ_LWFU01000662.1:0-4712 GCF_001635135.1 Oleiphilus sp. HI0080 | reverse complement strand
AAAATCATGATTGAAGCGTGTACCAAGCAAGGCATGAATTTTTCGCCAGTAGCCCCGAATAGCGGTTTGCAAGTCTGCCGGCATTACTTCATCCGTGTCCGGAGCAAGGCCTCCGAGTACTTTGGTCCAAGGAATATTTTGCGTCTGCAGCGTATTCGATATCAGGGTGAGAGTAGGCTGATAACCCCAGCACCATGAGCACATTGGATCGTAGACATAAAACAGTTTAGTGGTTTTGTTTGTCATCACATGCTAACGCTTTTCACTCATTATCAAGGTATTTCATGTTCTATTACCACCTCTCATCACCTCTCATCACCTCTCATCACTTCAGGGGGTGATTGTCGGGCAGCTGCTTGTGCAGCCAGAGCACGAGCTTACGCTTCATTTTTGGTAATTCTAGGTCTTGCTTGGCCAAAGGTTGGACTTGCTGATCGTGTACGAGAAGTTTGTATATAACTTCGATTTTGTCATCCTGTTTGTCACTTGCTTCGAACTTAACGACACCGCGTTTTTCGCAGTACAGCATACCGATACGAATTGCTTCTTTTAAAAGCTCGGCTTCGTTTTTGATCTTTTTATTCTTCATCTTGTAAGTCCTTAACCTTAGCAGAACCGTTGTTTTAGATATTCATATACGGCACGAAGTCCTAATGCCTCACCGCCAATTGGTCGGCCAGGTAACTTGCGAATGTTCCATGCCATGACATCAAAGTGCACCCATGGTGTCTCTTCATCAATAAAGTGCTGTAAATAAAGTGCCGCAGTGATGGCACCTCCATAAGGAACGCTTGCAGAGTTCACCAAATCGGCAACTTGACTGTCGAGCATTGCGCTATAAGGCTTATGAAGTGGCAGTCGCCAAATGGGGTCAAGGCTAATGTTCGCTGCCTCGCTTAAACCTGCGGCTACTGATTCGTCGTTACAGAAGAAACCCGGAAGTTCCGTACCTAACGCGACACGACAAGCACCTGTTAGTGTCGCAAAGTCGATAACCAGCTCGGGGCTTTCACTACATGCATCATCAAGCGCATCACATAAAACAAGGCGACCTTCCGCATCCGTGTTATCGATCTCGACGGTGAGTCCTTTGCGCGACGTCACGATATCGCCCGGTCGCAGGGCATTGCCTGAGATGGCATTTTCAGCTGCGGCCACCAATACTCGGAGGTGCACTGGAAGCCCTTGGGACATAATGAGACGAGCCAGACCAAGAACATGTGCCGCACCCCCCATGTCTTTCTTCATGTTGCGCATAAAGTTGCCGACCTTGATATTCAAGCCACCACTGTCGAAACAGATGCCTTTGCCTACAAGCGTAATCGTGGGCGCATCAGGGTCGCCCCAGCGCAGCTCTAACAGTCTTGGAGCGTGGTCTGAAGCGCGTCCGACGGCATGAATCAGAGGATAGTTTTGGTCAAGTAGGTCATCGCCAACCACTTCGTTATAAGAGCCGCCATAAGACTGCGCAAGTGCGTGCAAGGCATGAGCGAGATCTTCCGGCATCATGTCATTGGCTGGCGTGTTAATCAGATCTCTTGTGAGCGATATTGCATCTACGACATTGGTAACTTCACTCAACATCGATTCGTCACTAATGGCAAGTTTTGCAACGGTCGCATCGGCTTTTTTGTACTGCTCGAACTGATAGGACGCCAAGCCCCAGCTAACAGCAAACCGAAACTGCAACAGGTTCGAAAGTTCTTGATCGATCGAGCTGTCATTCTCCAGCGCTGAAAAGTCTGCTTGATAGGTGTTTTCGGGTAGTTGGGTCGGTAGATCGCCAGCGAGAAAAAAATCATTAAGGTCGCTTAGGCCGTAAACTGCCTGTGTAGATTGGGCTTCGGAGCTTGGCAGGATCAGCACACCTTTGCCCTTATAATTGTTTGCTTTGAACCACTGCTGAAGCTGTTCGGGTTGCGTTTCGCTCCATTGCTCGAACGACTCCTTCCTAACGAGGATGATTTTAGAGTCGGCGGATCCGTTTACGAGTGCGTCAGGCATAGTTTGTTCCTTGGATCTGTTCTTTGATTAGTGATGTTTCGATTAACGAAGAGCTTATTTTTCGGCTCAACGTGAGTATGGCTTTGTTCGCCATTCTTCAAACCCGCCATCGAGGCTGTAGGTTTCTTCAAACCCTTGTTCAAAAAAATACTCTGCCGCGCTCTGGCTAGAGTTGCCATGGTAGCAGCAAACAATGAGTGGCTTTTTAAGGTCTGTGGACTCAAGGTAGTGTGTGACGTTTGAGTTATCAACATGCACGGCCCCCTCGATATGTCCTTGGGAATAGGAAACCCGGTCTCGAATATCAATGATGTTGAGGTCGTTGGGTTTCTCGCCCAACCACTGCGCGAGTTCATCGCAACTGAGGTGCTTGAAATGCATTTTAAGAAGTCCACTAAGTTATCAATTCATTATACGCGTTGAGCGATGTGGTGCGAGCGATTGAGACAAGTATCTTGCCGCAAATGCTTACGTATTGCTTCCTTGGGTTAGATCAAAGTAATCTAAAGCTCGGCAAAACAAATAATAACGAGGATCTTGCTGTGAGCTTAATCTTATACGGATATCCAAATACTCGAGCACTGCGCGCTACATGGCTTCTTGAGGAGCTGGGGCTGGATTATCAATACCACTATATTGACCTTTTAAAAGCTGAAGCAAGAACGCCTGAATTTCTAGAAATAAATCCGGCAGGAAAGCTTCCAGCGTTGAGGACCGAAGGCGGAATCATCACCGAATCGCTTGCGATACTCAATTACCTTTGTGCTTTGAAACCAGAGGCGGAGCTGATTCCCACCTTAAGTCCTTTTCGCCGAGCTCAGTATGATCAGTGGTGCGCGTTTGCACTGACAGAGCTTGAACAGCCTATGTGGACGATCTCAAAGCATAAATTTGCCTTGCCTAAAGAACACCGTGTGAGTGATGTGATTCAAACAGCTGAATATGAATTTAAGGTAGCGCTTGAGCTGTTAAGCCGTGGCTTGGGGGACAACAATTATATCTTGGGGGACCAGTTCTCCGCAGTCGATATTCTGATTGGACACAGTTTGTTTTGGGGTGTGAGTTTTAAGCAGAAAATTGAGCAGGAAAATATCAATGCGTACATTGGTCGGCTTGGCGTAAGGCCTGCACTCAAAACGGCAATGGAAAAGGAAAAAAAAGCGGCGCCCAAATAGCACCGCTTTTTTGTTTTCAGGAGACCGTTTTTTCGGTTTACACCTCGAAGTCGGAATCGAGCTTTTTCTCAACAAGCGTATTCTGCAGCTTGATGTAAATCGGAATGCCCGACGCATCATAAGGCGGGTAGTCTTCCCCTTGAATCAGTGGTGACAGATATTCTCTGCACTCCGCCGTGATGCCGTAGCCATCATCCGTAATGTAGTGAATCGGCATTTTCTTTTCTTGGTTCGCTACCTGGCTTAAAGGAGCTTCACCAACGCTCCACTTGTAGGGGGAAGACGTCTCGCGAACGATAATCGGCATCACCGCATTCTTGCCGTTTACTGCAAACTCAACGGCCGCTTTACCCATTTCGTAAGCTTGGGTTACGTCGGTGGCGCTGGCAATGTGGCGCGCAGCACGTTGTAGGTAATCTGCGACGGCCCAGTGATATTTGTAACCCAGCGCATCTTTGACCATATTAGCCAGTGTTGGTGCTACGCCACCAAGCTGCGTATGACCAAAGGCATCTTTAGCTCCAGCGTCCGCAACAAAACGTCCGTCTTCATATTGCGCGCCTTCCGATGCGACGATCACGCAGTAGCCGTGCTCTTTTACGGTTGCTTCAACACGCGCCAAAAAAACCTCTTTGTCGAATGGTACTTCCGGGAAAAGAATAATATGTGGTGCTTCGCCAGGAATTTGCGAAGCCAGACCGCCTGCTGCGGCAATCCAACCTGCGTGGCGCCCCATCACTTCAAGAATGAATACTTTGGTCGAAGACTCGCACATGGATGCGATGTCCATCGCGGCCTCTTTAGTTGAGATGGCGACATACTTGGCGACCGAGCCGAAACCCGGGCAGCAGTCTGTAAACGGAAGATCATTGTCGACGGTTTTCGGCACACCAATACAGGTAATCGGGTAGCCCATTTTCTCACTCAGTTGCGAGACCTTATAAGCGGTATCTTGCGAATCACCGCCACCGTTATAGAAAAAGTAGCCAATATCGTGGGCGCGGAATACTTCGATTAGGCGTTTGTATTCGCGCTCGTTCTCTTCGAGATTCTTAAGTTTGTAGCGACATGAGCCGAAGGCACCACTCGGTGTATGCTTCAGCGCCGCAATCGCTTCTGGAGATTCTAAACTTGTATCGATAAGCTCTTCGCGCAAAGCACCAATAATGCCATTTCGGCCAGCATAGACTTTGCCAATTTTATCACTGTGCTGACGGGCAGTTTCGATGACGCCGCAGGCGGACGCGTTGATAACGGCTGTGACACCGCCAGATTGAGCATAGAAAGCATTCTTTATCGACATGCAGATGAATCCTGTGTTCGAGAGTAGGTTGTGTGCGCGCATTATACTCAATTAAAACGCCATGTCATTCCACGCCTGTTACAGCTCGAAAACTGTTGTTGATTGCCTCTGCACTAATAGATCAACGGAGCGATTAATGTACTTAGGCGTAGGTAATCATCGCTTTATGTTCGGGTGTCAGTAAGTGTGCAATGTGATTGATGCTCGAAACATAGCATTGACCATTTTTG
>NZ_LWFU01000661.1:0-2988 GCF_001635135.1 Oleiphilus sp. HI0080 | reverse complement strand
TGTTTTTCGATCTCTGCCATACTTCGCTCGGGGTCTGACTCCCGAAGCTTATTCATCATTCGAAATTCGGGTGGAAATAATTGCCCAATGAGCAGCAAGCCGAAGTTATGCAATAGTCCCGACAGATATGATTCGCGCGCATCCAGATTTAGATCTGGTTTGGCCATGGTCGCCAAAGCCTCGCACAACACAGCACAATGCAATGCATGTTTCCAAAAATTACCTAGACCCAGAGCGCCATGAGAGGGAACCCGAAAAGCTTGAGCAGACGAGATACCCATAGCGAGCTTCGCAACTCGATCAAAACCCAGTACAACGTTGATCGCATCGCGCACACAATGTAACTGGCCTCGATAATTAAACAATGCCGAGCGCGCGTACCTTAGGATCTGAGCGGATAGACTAGGGTCGCGCTCCACTAGCATGACAAGCTCATCCAAACTGGACTCTGGATTTGACGTCAAATGCATAATGCGAACAGATGTCTCTGGCATAGGCGGCAAGCGGTACAACTTATTCAGTTTGCGAGCAATATCATCTAACGAGTATTCTTTATCAGCGCAAAGTACGGACTCTGCTGGCGCCAAACGCTCAGAAAACAAGCCTACATTCGCGTCTCGCAATACAGCTCTAACAGAACCCTGACTTAAACGCAGTAAGGTATTTGCACAACCACTTGAAGCAAAGACCTCTTCCCACGAGAACACAGCTTCATCGACATAGAGCGGCAAATCATAGGCCTGCCCCAGGACAGGCACGTGGCCATGGTCGCAGTCAGTAAACAATCGCCCTGCCTGCTCGTCGTCAATTAATTGAAAGTCTCTACTCGAAAAACTGTTTAATGCATCAATATTGGGCTTGGCTTGAAACGGAACAATCAGCGCAGCTGGTCCGGCTCGGTCTAGAACGAGATGCGTCTTGACGGTTAATTCTGGTACAGCCTGCGCTAACAATACTGCGTGAGACAAGTCCCTTGAACGAGCATGATGAATCAGCTGACACTGAACAGCATGAGCATGAATGTATTTACCTAAACGGCTAGCTATGGGCACCGGACTTCTCTCTACGAAAATGAACACGTTCAACAACAGCACCCGGTTAGCATCTACATTGCAAACCGGAGTACCTTTCATTGAAGTGTAATCGAAGCTCAGCACCCTGCCTGTCTTACGTCACAAACCGCCGTTTCAATTCTTAGTAGAAGTGTAACGAAGTGTTGTCAGGAGACCTGCAAAGCAATCCCAACCCTTAAGCCTCACATCACCATTTCACGACGAGTAAAGCGCTTTAGAAAAGCTACGCCCACTCTAACCGGTGTTGCGAATTCCAGCCGCGATACCGGCCATGGTCACTTTCAGTGCCATCTCGACCTGCTCGCGTTCTTTCTCAGATACACCCTCAGAAGCGCGCTCGCGCTTCAGCAATTCAGCCTGCAAATAATGCAATGGGTTTGTGTACGTTGCCCTAACCTTGAGTGACTCGCCAAAAGCAGGGTTACTTTCCATCAACGTACTTTGCTCCTTGAGCTGGTTAATCACTTTAACCATGTCACGAAAACGATCGCGCAAACTCACGCCAAGCGGCCGTAGGCGATCAGATACCAGCATTTGATCATAGTATCGGGCAATACGCGGGTCCCCTTTGATCAAAACCATTTCGAGCATATCTATCTGGGTTGCGAAGAACGGCCAGTCACGGATCATTTCCTGAACGAGCGCTTTGTCTTTGGCGTCAATGACTGTGCCGAGTGCTTCATCACTACCAAGCCATGCTGGCAGCATGAGACGAATTTGCATCCAGGCGAAAATCCATGGTATCGCTCGCAGCGTTTCAACGCCTCCGCCCTGCTTTCTGCGCGCAGGCCTGCTGCCTAAGGCCAACTTACCCAGCTCGCTTTCCGGCGTCGCACTCCTAAAATACTCTACGAAGTCTTCATGACCTCGGACAACATCTCGATAGGATTTCACTGACATAGCGGTCAGACGATCCATTTCATCCCGCCATGCCTGCTTCGGTTTCGGTGGCGGAAGTAGTGTGGCCTCCATGACAGCATTGGTATAGATTTTCATGCTCTGGCGGGCCAAATCCGGCAAGCCGAACTTAAAGCGGATCATCTCGCCCTGCTCAGTGATTCGAAATCGGCCATCCACGGAACCCGGGGGCTGCGACAGAATCGCGCGATTTGCTGGCCCACCTCCACGCCCCACTGTTCCGCCGCGCCCGTGAAATAACTCAAGCTCAACTTGATGCTTTTGCGCGACGGCAACCAACGCCTCTTGGGCTCGATACTGAGCCCAGCCTGCAGCGAGCTGACCCGCATCTTTCGCTGAATCAGAATAGCCGATCATCACTTGCTGGCAGCCTTCGCAATACTCCTTATACCAATCAACGCTTAGCAGTTGACTGATCGACTCTGCGGCACCATCCAGATCATCCAAAGTTTCAAATAATGGCACGACCTTCATCCTACGCTGCATGCCCATTTCGCGAAGCAAAAGAATGACCGCCAGAATATCCGAAGGCTTTGAAGCCATAGATATAACATACGAACCAAAGGCTTCTCTTGGCTGCGAGGCAACAACAGCACAGGTATCTAAAACCTCCTGAGTTTGTTCACTGCACGCCCAAACTTTAGGCACCAAAGGTCTTCGACCCTGCAGCTCCTCAAGCAAAAAGGTCTGTTTCTGCTCTTCCTCCCAATCGTTATAAGAGCCCTTGCCCAAATATTCGCAGAGTTCGTTGATTGCGTCAGCATGCCGCTCTGAATCTTGACGAACATCCAACTTTAAAAGCTCTAGCCCAAAACACTGAACACGCCGAATGACATCTAACAATAAACCGTTCGCTACCGTCTTTACACCAACCTCAAGCAACGACTCATAACAGGTAACCAAAGGGCCAAGCAATTCCTCTGTATTAGTCAGGTAAGCACCACCTTTATACACCTCTCCTCGCGCCTCCATAGCCGCCCACTCTCTGGTATTACTA
>NZ_LWFU01000660.1:0-2844 GCF_001635135.1 Oleiphilus sp. HI0080 | reverse complement strand
GATTTCGCACACAAGAAACTCGAAGAGGGGCAGGTTAAGCGTGTTCTGCAGTTTGCTTTGTGGACTCTGGAATCGCAGCGTCATTGGAACAAAGAAAACGTTTTTGGGGACGTTAAGGCCTTGGCCAAGGCAATGGAAATAAAGATGGGTGACTTTATGCAGCCTTTGTTTGTCGCGGTTGCTGGAACACCAAACTCTTGGTCCGTTGTGGATTCTATGGTCATGCTTGGTCCCGATATGACACGTGCTCGTCTTCGTCATGCGCTCAATGTGATGGAGGGCTTTTCTAAGAAAGAAACGAAGCGCGTAGAAAAAGAATATCAGGCTGTTTTGGTTAAAATTTCAACGTAAATTACCGGTTTGAAATAAAGCAAATAAAAGCCTTAAAAACGGCTTGACTCGCATGGGGCGTTTCAATAATATACGCCCCCGTTGTGAGGCACTCATGCCATCGGGGCCATAGCTCAGCTGGGAGAGCGCAACGCTGGCAGCGTTGAGGTCGACGGTTCGATCCCGTCTGGCTCCACCAACTTTTACTTCTTTTGAAGGCATTTAAAAGTTGTGTGGTTTACGCGCAGAGTGTTAGTTGTAGTTGCTTTGATTTTATCTAAGCCTGCTGCAATGCCTAGACACAACAAGCAGGCAATAAGTAATGAGTAGTATGTCTGTCGGACAAGTTTTGTCCCCTTCGTCTAGAGGCCTAGGACACCGCCCTTTCACGGCGGTAACAGGGGTTCGACTCCCCTAGGGGACGCCAAATTCTGCTTAAGCAGACGATCAAACCGCTTTAGGAAACTAAAGCGGTTTTTTTGTGTCTGGATATTGTGTCGGATAGCGGTGTCAGAAACGGGGAGGGCGATGCTCTGACCTTGCGCGGCATACTATTATTAGCGAGCAAGGTTGGGATCGTAACTAGTTGCGTGTTTTGGCTTCCCTTTTTTGGTGCGAGCTGAGTTGGATAGATTTGGCAGGTCTCGATGCGAGCTCTGGTTAAGGCTATTTTTACTCGGCAGGCGGAACGGTAAATGTTAGATCAAATCCACCGCCCTCTCTTGGCAAAATTTGCACCGGACTGCCTTCGGTAACGGCCTCTGGAATATTTATTTGCTCAATGCCCGGAATGTTGCCAATTGAGAACGTGAGTTTGTCTGCGTCGCGACTCAGTGCTAGATCATCCCCAATATAAGAAAAATCAAAATTGCCTTCAGGCGGACGATAGCGCTCGTCTTCAAGAATGTCTGCGACAGGGATTGTTGTAAGCTCTTGATAGGTTGGTACATCTACCACAGGTTCTGATTCAAAAGCCGCATCGACGGTCGAGTTTCTAAGAAGTTCGTCATCCAGCTCCACGGCGTTAGCGAGCCCTGTTTGGGACTCTTCAGCTTCGATCAGAAGTTCTGAGTCTGTGTCTTCGCCTTCGTACGGGGCGATTGTGACGCTGGAAACCGTTTTTTGCTCACTTAGGCTTTGTTTTCGAGGCGTGATGATGATGGTCGAGTCTTCGATATAGGTTTCAGTGAGCTCAGAGCTGCTAAGTGATTTCACTTCAGCTTGTAACGGTGCGACAAATAAAGCGAGCCCTAGCGTAAAACCCAGAACTGAAAACGTATCGTAAGAATGAATACGTTTTGAAAGGTGTTGTTTCATAATCATCATACTTCCCAAATATGCCATGTCAGTATTTACCTAGAAGCAGGTTATTGCAAGTTGGGCGTGTGATTAGTCAAACATAAATTGCAGCTTTGTGCTGTAATTACGGCTAAAGGCGAGAGCCAGTTACCAGAGCTGAAAACGGTCATTGGAGAGACGATATTAACAAGGTTTTTAAAGGTTGGCTTGAAAAGCGCGCAAGGCCTAGTTCTGAGCATTTTTTGAATCAACGGAATATCTATATTTTTCCTAGCAAGCAGGGTTTTGCCTTTTGTGTAATGCTTGTATTGATGCTGCTTACGGCCATCAATTATCAAAGTAGCTTGATATACCTGCTGGTGTTTATTCTAGGCTCAACATTTCTGATTTCGATTTGGCTTTGTTTTTTCAACATGCATGGCTTGGCGTTGCGCGTTTCACGCATTGGTCCTGTTCAGGCGGGGGTGCCGGTTAGTGTTGAATTTTCGGCAAACCTGGGTGGAAAAGAGCGGTCGGGTTTTTACATTAAACTTGATGAGCAAGCCGTCGCTTCGTGTTGGCCTATGGAAACTTCATCCGTGATTGAGATAAGAGGGGAAGAGTATGCGCGCGGCATTTTCGACTTGCCGGCTGTCAGTCTTGAGACATACTTCCCTTTTGGGTTGATCAGGGCGTGGACTTGGATCTGGTTTGACTCAAAGTTGGTCGTTTATCCTGCTCCGATAGAGCCGCCGATGGTGAGCGGGGCGGGCGGTGATGAGGAGGGTGCACTAAGCAAGCGCGAAGGGGAGGAGCTGGGTGATGTCCGTGAGTATCACGCTGGTGACAATATGCGCAGAGTATTGTGGCGACACTATGCCCGTAGAGAGGAGCTCGTCGTTCGTTCGAGAGAATCTGTCGCGAGCAAAAAGGTGACCCTTGATTGGGAGAGTTATTCAGATTTTGGTATTGAGCAGGCTTTGAGTTACATGTGCTTTGATGTGCTTAGTTTGTTCGAGGCGAATCAGGAGTTTTCGTTGGTCATGCCCAACTCTGAGGTGCCGCTAGGGGCGGGTGAGGAGCACCGTGATGCTTGTCTTACAGTGCTTGCGGGGTATGCGGCGTGAGTGGCACTAATTCAGACTTTTTCGCGAACGACCTTCCGCAATTTCGACATTTGGTTGCTTTGGCGATTTGCGTACAAGCGGTTGCGTTCTTAACGATCGCGCCGTTATG
>NZ_LWFU01000659.1:0-5286 GCF_001635135.1 Oleiphilus sp. HI0080 | reverse complement strand
CGTTGATAAGGTGTTTTTATGACAGGCTCCAAAAAAAGCAAAGTAAAAAAGGCAGACCAACAAGTGCGTGAAGAGCACCCGCAAGCGGCAGCACTAATGGAGCTGCATCTTGCGCATGAGCTGGCTTTGTTTGAGCGTGAAGCCTTTTTGGCATGGTTAAAACCAGAGCTTGAGTTGCATCTGTCCGTTGCGCGCGAGATGCCCTTGAGCGCGTTTGTCGACGCAGACCAAGTGAAATCGGTGATTGCGCGGAATGTTGTGGATAATGAAATACCGGGTGCGGTGGCTGAACTAGCCGGCGATGCAGCCGCTCAGCTGTTTAGTTCTGAGATGCATAAAAGTACACCTCTGCGCGACATCTTACCAACGGCGCACTTTGAAGAGTTTGTCGATAAGTTGCTTGAATTACCTGAGCAGAGAAAGAACGGCATTAACCATGTTATTGAGCTGCCGGTATACAAAGACCTGATTTCTGGAGTGCTCTACCAGGCCATTATCCGCTATATCTACGAAGAAAATGTGCTCAGCAAGAAGGTTCCCGGTGTTGCATCCATGCTCAAGTTTGGGAAGCAAATGCTTGATAAAACAGCCCCAAACCTAGACGGTGCCGTCGAAGAAAATGTACGTCACTATATCGCAAAAAACCTAGTCTTTATCCTGAAGGAGAGTAAAGCGTTTCTTGAAAACTCCTTGACCGAAGAAGACATCAAGACATCGACCATGGAGTTATGGGATGTGTTGGAAGATAAGACAATGTCTGAGTTTCAGCAAGGTATGGATAGCATCGATCTGTCAGAGTTTGTTGTTTTAGGATACGAATTTTGGAAGACATTCCGAAGCTCTGCCTACTTTAGAGAAAGTTACGAGCTAGTGGTTGACTACTTCTTTCAAGTCTACGGCGAAAGCCCGCTAGGAACCTTGCTTGATGACTTAATGGTCACTCCAGATCTCATGATGCGTGAGGCAGAAGTGTTTGCGCCAAAGGTACTAGAAGCCTTAAAAGAAAATGGGCAAATCGAGCAATTTTTAAGGCGGCGACTGGAGAGCTTTTACTTCTCCAAAGCTGCGCTAGATTGCATGAGCGCTTCGTCTTAGTCGCATAGCTGGGGCGTTCATTCGAATAGGGCGGGCGATATACCAGTGTTTATTTTTTATTCGAGCGTAAGCGAGTCTTATGGGCCTGCTATTTAGTGTTAGAAATTTTTGACAATGAGGGCTGACTGCGAGCAAATAAAAAAGGCCTAGCAATGATCACTGAAGATCGGCTAAGCCTTTGAAAGAAGTGGTGGCTACACCTAGATTCGAACTAGGGACCCCATCATTATGAGTGATGTGCTCTAACCAACTGAGCTATGTAGCCAACGAGTAGAAAGAGTGCCTACTCAAGAAGGCGCGTATTTTGTTGTTTTTGACCTACTATGTCAAGCCTGTCTCAATAAGAAATACGTAAAATTTTTTGGTGTATTTTTAGGCTTTAAACATTGAAGCGGAAGTGCATAACATCGCCGTCTTGAACGATATATTCCTTGCCTTCAAGGCGCCATTTTCCAGCCTCTTTGGCGCCATTTTCTCCGTTATATTGAATGTAGTCGTCATAGGCGACGACTTCAGCGCGTATGAAGCCTTTTTCAAAATCGGTATGGATAACCGCGGCAGCTTTAGGCGCTGTATCGCCTTCTTTCATGGTCCAGGCGCGCACTTCTTTTTTGCCTGCAGTGAAGTAGGTTTGAAGGCCGAGTAGCTCATAGCCAGCGCGTATAACGCGGTCTAGGCCGGGCTCTTCCATTCCAAGGTCTGCGAGAAACTCGTCGCGCTCATCGTCTTCAAGTTCGGAAATTTCCGCTTCAAGCTTATTGCAAATCGGCACAACGATTGCGCCTTCCTTCTTTGCGATCTCGTTCACGGCGTCGAGGTGAGGGTTGTTTTCAAACCCGTCTTCGTCAACGTTGGCGATATACATCGTTGGCTTGATGGTGAGGAGGCATAGCTCACGAATCATCTTTAATTGATCTTCATCTAATCCAAGAGCGCGAACCGGTAAGCCTTCGTTCAAATGCGGAAGCAGCGTATTTTCAAGAAAGTCTAAAATCTTTTTAGCGTCCTTGTCTCCGCTTTTAGCGGTGCGTGTGTAGCGCTTAACGGCTTTTTCGACTGTATCTAGGTCTGCTAGTGCCAGTTCAGTATTAATGACATCAACATCCGCTTGTGGATTTACTTTTGCCGACACGTGCACGACATTCTCGTCTTCGAAGCAGCGTACAACGTGTGCAATCGCATCTGTTTCTCGAATGTTCGCCAAAAATTGGTTGCCTAAACCTTCTCCCTTAGAGGCGCCCTCGACGAGGCCGGCAATATCGACAAACTCCATGGTGGTTGCAATCGTCTTTTCAGGTTGCACGATTGAAGAAAGCGCATCCAGGCGAGGGTCTGGCATCGCAACAACACCCGCATTTGGCTCAATCGTGCAGAACGGGAAGTTCTCGGCACCAATGCCTGCTTTGGTTAGTGCATTAAAAAGCGTTGATTTGCCGACGTTTGGAAGGCCGACGATGCCGCAGTTAAAACCCATGATCGTAATCCTGAATAAGATGGTGTCTAAAAAGTCGGCGTATTATATAGATAAGACCCGTGAGGGTCACGCTGCGCGATTGGGCTTTTGCGATGTATTACTTGCGGATGTCTAATCTTTGACGGCGTTGTTTGCGCTAATCTGCTTTGAAGCTGTGTAGGGCGTTCATTGCTTTCGCGGTGTCGCCGGAAATAATCTCTGGAAGGTAGCGCATCGCTTCATCAATGACAGAATCGAGCTGCTCGGTTTCTTTTTTGCCTAGTTTACCGAGTACATGCCCAGTTACTTTGCTTGCATGTCCTGGGTGGCTGATTCCGAGTCGAAGTCGAGAGAACTCTTTGTTGCCGCCTAGCTTGGTGATGATGTCTCGCAAACCATTCTGCCCGCCGTGCCCACCGCCTTTTTTCAGTTTCATGCTCCCCATCGGAATATCGAGCTCGTCATGAGCGACGAGGATCTCTTCCGGTTGGATTTTGAAAAACTGCGATATCGCCTGAACAGCTTGTCCACTTCGGTTCATGAAGGTGGTAGGGATGAGTAAATGGATGTCTTGGCCTGAGATGGTTGCCTTTGAATACAGGCCGTGGAATTTGCTCTCAGGTTTTAGGGTTTGAAGCGCTTGGGTTGCAAGCGCTTCTACAAAAATGGCACCAGCGTTATGGCGGGTAGATGCGTATTCTTTCCCGGGGTTACCGAGTCCGACGATCAGCTTGATCTGTTGTGTCATTGCTGATGTTCCGCAAATACCCTAGCCAGTACCAAGAAGAAGTCGCTCTGGGTAGAGCTTATTCTTCTGCGTCACCTTCTTCAGATGATTCTTCAGATTCTTCTGCAACGCCCTTAGGCTTGTGTACAGAACAAACTGGTAGATCGTGATCAGCACCTTGTTGAAGGGCTGCAATCGTTACGCCTTTTGGCAGAACGATGTCTGACAAGTGAACGATTTGATCAACGTTAACGTCAATCATGTCTACTTCAAGGTACTCAGGAAGATCTGCAGGCAAACAGATGATCTCAACGTCAGTCATCTGGTGCTGGACCTTACCGCCGCCCATTTTAACGCCTTCACACGCTTCTTCGTTCAAGAAGTGGAGAGGGACGTTAACGTGGATAGCTTGGTTTTTAGTTACGCGCAAGAAGTCGGCGTGCATTACTTCATTGGTAGAAGGATGACGCTGAAGATCTTTAAGAATTGCGCTCTCTTCCTTGCCGTCAAATTTAACGGTAAGAATGTGAGAGTAGAATGCTTCTTCTTCAAGGGCGCGACGTAGTTTGTTAGCAGGAATGCTAAGTGAAACTGGATTTTTTGCTTTCGTGCCGTACAAAATAGCAGGTACTTTACCTTCAAGGCGACGCAGGCGGCGGCTCGCACCTTTCCCCTGATCTTCTCGAAGCTCTGCTTCTACAACAAATGAATTACTCATTTTTCTTTCCTCAATATGCGTTGTAACAAGTCCGCGACCAGACTCATCACTTGCTTTTTAAAACGAAAAAAAGCACCAATGTGCTTTTCGGTGTTTTGATAAATCTGCAGTGCGGATTCATCAAAATTTTTTAGTGCGTTTTGGCTCTTTAGCTTTCGCTAGGTAAAGCCTTGTTAGCCTTCAGCTAATCAAACAATGCACTAATCGACTCTTCATTGCTGATCCGTCTAATTGACTCTGCAATGAGGCCTGAAATCGTAAGGGGGCGAATCTTACCACATTTTGCGGCTTTGTCACTCAGTGGGATCGTATCTGTGACAATCAATGTGTCCAATGTGCTGTTTTCGATATTTTCAATCGCAGGGCCGGACAAGACGGGGTGCGTGATGTAGGCGTAGACTTCTTTTGCGCCTTTCTCTTTTAGTGCTTCTGCTGCCTTGCAAAGCGTGCCTGCGGTATCAACGATGTCATCGATGAGCAAGCATTTCTTGTCTTTAACGTCACCGATGATGTGCATGACCTGAGAGATGTTTGCGTTCGGGCGGCGTTTGTCGATGATGGCCAAGTCGACATCACCGACGCGTTTTGCCATTGCACGTGCTCGCACTACGCCACCAACATCGGGGCTCACAACCATAAAGTCGTCATTGAAACGCTGCATAATGTCGTCAACGAGAATTGGTGTGGCGTATATGTTGTCTACCGGAATGTCGAAAAAGCCTTGAATCTGATCGGCGTGCAGGTCGACGGTTAATAGTCTGTCGATGCCGGCGCCCGTGATCATATCAGCGACTACTTTTGCGGTGATCGGAACGCGCATGGAGCGAACTCGTCGATCCTGACGTGCATAACCAAAGTATGGGACAACGGCCGTAATTCGACCGGCTGATGCGCGACGCAAAGCGTCCGTCATCACAATCAGTTCCATTAGGTTGTCGTTAGTCGGGTTACAGGTTGGTTGTATAATGAAAACGTCTTTACCTCGGACGTTCTCGTTGATTTCAACCGCTACTTCGCCGTCGCTGAATTTGTTGACCTTCGCGTTACCCAGAGGTAGGCGTAGATTATCAACAACTTTCTGGGCTAGATCTCGATTAGCATTACCTGTGAAGACCATCATTTTAGACATGGGAAGAGCTTACCTCGTTTCAGAGCTGCTTGTAGCGTTGGACTATGCGCGTTTTCGTCTAAGGGTGTAAGAAATATGGCTGGGGTAGGAGGATTCGAACCTCCGCATGACGGGATCAAAACCCGTTGCCTTACCGCTTGGCGATACCCCAGTAATCTGGACTT
>NZ_LWFU01000658.1:0-1077 GCF_001635135.1 Oleiphilus sp. HI0080 | reverse complement strand
GCGTAGACCTTCTTCCCGCTTATCTCATTTTATTTGGCGGTCCGGCACCGGGTGGTCAAGCAATGGCTGATGCGCCCACTCTGGGGCTAGACGCCTTTTGCCAAAAATTTCTTGTATGGACAGACCCACAAGGTATTACGCACCTATCGTTTAACGATCTACTTGCAATAGCAGACCGGCAGAATGTACATAAAGCGATTGCTCTAAGGGTTATTAACAAGAGGCTATCAACCGTTTTTGGCGATGCTTTGGACGCAGATTAGCCCGCGCAATGCTCCTTCGATCATCAGCAAGCTCCATTTTTTACCGTCATATTTCGCAGCTAAACCCGACCGAAAATCGCGAGGGAATGTATTGAAAGCGCCGCAAAGCCAATCATTCAAGCGGAACTAATGTGTATAGAACAGAGCCGACAGCTCGCATCTTTGGCGGTTCAGCCGCATGACGTTTAGGCAGATTGTGTGAAGTCGAGAGTACAGGTCGATAGTAAATGACGATAGTAGCGAGAAATCAAAGGAAGACTTTGCAAAACGAGAGAAAGGCAATCAATAGATTACCACACACTGTTAGGACAAGGATGTAGTACTTAGCGGCCGATAGGTGTGCTTGATGCTAGAAAAAACGCAACACCCGAGGGCGTTGCGTTCTTTGATTTGAAATCGACTCAGAAAGCCTAAGAGCACCGAATATATTTTGCTCGCCTTAGGCTCTTTGGGAGCCGTTGTACGGGATTAGTTACCAACCCCACCTGTGTTTTGAGGAGCGCTTTCCGGCGTCACGGTAGGCCAGTCCTTGAAGGTCGCCAAGTGCTTTTTAACTGCAGCTTGAGCCGGACCAAAGGCCCACATTTTTTGCCCCATCCAACGCAGATACATGCCAGACTCTTCGGCAGCCCTCTCAAATGGATCACGACGCAAGTTGAACAGCAGCGGCGCATTCAGCTCTTCCTTTGGACCACTCCATCCATGGTTTTGCACAACAAAATGCGCCTTCCAATCTCCGACGCGAACGGCCTGAAGTTGGTCTCGCTCATAGTAGTAAATCTCCTTACGGTTAGACTCGCCTTTACCAGTCAAC
>NZ_LWFU01000657.1:0-2395 GCF_001635135.1 Oleiphilus sp. HI0080 | reverse complement strand
TCTCAGCGGTAGAGGACATCCTCAGCGATTATCCATCAAATGAGTTTTGTGCCTTCGTGGCGATACCCTCGACCAACCTAAATCGCCTAAGAACCCGATTGTACTTAAAGCTCAAGAACATGGGCTACGAGTTCGCGACCTACATTAGCAGCAGAGCGTTTGTTTGGAGAAATGCCAAAGTTGGGGAAAATTGCTTCATTTTCGAAAACAATGTTGTTCAGCCTTTTGTGACGATCGGCGACAACTGCATTCTCTGGAGTGGCAACCATATAGGCCATCGTACCGTCATTGAGGACCATTGTTTCTTATCATCCCACGTGGTCGTTTCCGGGTACTGTTCGATAGGACACTCGTGCTTCCTGGGGGTGAATGCGACGTTTAATGACAATACCACTCTAGCGCATAGCTGCATTGTTGGCTCGGCGAGCCTGGTGAACAAATCATTGTTGGAGCCTGAGAGCATATATGTGGGCTCACCAGCCAAAATAGTCCCTGGAAAATCCAGCTTAGGAGTTAAGCTTTAATGCAATTTAACTGGAAAAAACACGGGCTAATTTTTTCAAAACCCCAAATGCCTGACTGGGCGTGCGCGGGCGCGCTAACTCCGACTCCGTTCAACTTAAACGCAGAAACAATTCGGGTATATTGCGGGTTTAGAGACAATGAAGGTGTAAGCCGTATCGGCTACGTCGACTTATGCTCTGAGAATCCCTCTATCGTAAAACGAGTATCTAAGAAACCTGTTCTCGATACTGGCCGTTCCGGATGCTTCGACGACAATGGCGTCATTCTGGGAGACGTACTCAAAGCGCCGAATGGCGAGATACGCATGTACTATGTCGGCTTCCAGCTCGTTAAAAATGTAAAGTTCCTCGCTTTTTCAGGACTTGCAACCAGCTCTGACGGTGAGAACTTCACGCGCGTCTCCGAAGCACCCATTCTGGATCGGGCAAAGAATGGCGTGATGATTAACGCCATCCATTCAGTAAGATTCGAAAACGATAAATGGCGTATCTGGCATGCTATGGGCGATGGCTGGCAAAACATCGCAGGTACGGATTACCCTCAATATAATATTTGGCATAGCTACTCGAACGACGGACTTACCTTCGAATCGAACCCACAGCTATGCGTCGATAACAAAGACAATGAGTACAGAATCGGACGCCCTTCTGTTTACAAATTCGACGATCAATTTTTTATGCTTTTTACAAGCGGATCAAAGACGGGAGAGGATTACTTTCCGGGACTCGCCACGTCGCCCGATGGCATAGAATGGACAAGGAACGACAACGCGCTGAATTTAACGCTTGGCGCAGAAGGCAGTTTTGATAGCAAGCACCTTTGTTACCCTCGGTTATTTAAAAGCAACAACTCCTTGTGGGCAGTCTATAACGGAAACAATATGGGACAGGACGGTTTTGGCCTTTTGGAGATGGTCAATTGATTTCATGCATCCAATATGCCAGCGACAAAGAGCAAGAGTGGGATCAATTTGTCGAGTCGTCAAAATCACCACTATTTTTCTTCATGCGACGCTTTGTAGAGTACCATCGCGACCGCTTTGAAGATCAATCCCTCATGTTTTACGATGACAATAAACTCATCGCAGTTCTGCCCGCTTCCAGACATGAAGACACGATCGTATCTCATGGAGGGCTTACATATGGAGGCCTCCTTATAGGGGATAAAGTAAGAGCCTCATCAATGCTCGAGTTGTTCGAGAGCCTCACGAATTTCTGCAAAAAAGACGGCTGTGTATCGCTTCGCTATAAAGCGATCCCTCATGTTTTTCAACGCTCGATGTATCAAGATGATTTGTATGCCCTGATGAAAGAAGGTGCAACTTTGTCGCGCAGAGACCTATCAAGCGTGATCGATCTCAAGGCTCGCCCAAAGATCTCAAAAGGCCGAAAATGGTTAATAAACAAGGCAAAGAAAGAGTCTGTTACCGTAAGCAAATCGCAAGACTGGCAAGCATTTCATGCTTTACTTAGTAGCGTACTATCCAAGCATGGTGCGAGCCCCGTCCACAGCGCCGCAGAACTCGAATATCTACATTCATGCTTCCCTGAAAATATCTCTTTGGAGATGGCCGAACAGAATGGCACCCTGATGGCAGCCACCTTACTGTTTAAATTCGATAATATTACGCACACACAATATATGGCCACCTCAGACGAAGGAAAGGCCGTGGGGGCGCTCGATTTTCTGATAGAAAACTGTATCCAAGATGCCATGTCACAAAACCAACAATATTTTAGCTTTGGCATCTCTACCGAAGAGAACGGAACCATCCTTAACGGCGGCCTAATTGCGCAAAAAGAGAGCTTTGGTGGTAGAGGGTTAGCGATCGATACGTACACGTTGCCATTAGACAGCGCGAAATCCGTTT
>NZ_LWFU01000656.1:0-4406 GCF_001635135.1 Oleiphilus sp. HI0080 | reverse complement strand
AAGCTGTTTATCAAAACGCACGGCTGCCAGATGAATGAGTACGACTCATCGCGCATGGCAGACCTGCTTCGTGAAGGCCAAGACGTTGAACTTACCGACAGCGCAGACGATGCTGATATTCTCTTATTGAATACTTGTTCTATAAGAGAAAAAGCGCAGGAAAAAGTGTTCCACCAACTAGGGCGCTGGAAGAAACTCAAAGACTCAAACCCAAATCTGACGATAGGTGTCGGCGGCTGCGTTGCGAGCCAGGAAGGCGAGGCTATTCGTGACCGCGCGCCTTTTGTTGACGTTGTTTTTGGCCCCCAAACACTGCATCGACTACCAGAAATGATCGATGCATCCAAGACTACCGACGTTGGTGTAATTGACATCAGCTTCCCGGAGGTCGAAAAATTCGACCACCTACCCGCCCCGGGTGTAGAGGGCGCATCGGCTTTCGTCTCAATCATGGAAGGCTGCAGCAAGTACTGTACATTTTGCGTGGTGCCTTACACGCGTGGCGAAGAAGTCAGCCGCCCCGTTGATGACGTGATTGCAGAAGTCGTTCATCTCGCATCTCAGGGAGTTCGAGAAGTGAACTTGCTGGGCCAAAACGTCAATGCCTATCAGGGCAAGACGCACGATGATGACGTGATGGATCTAGCAGAGCTCATCACGCTGATTGCTGCGATTGACGGCGTAGATCGAATCCGCTACACAACCTCACACCCGGTAGAGTTTTCGGATGCCTTGATTGATGTTTATGAGACCGTACCGGAGTTGGTTAGCCACTTACACCTCCCAGTACAAAGTGGCTCGGATCGAATCCTCGCGGCGATGAAGCGCGGTCATACTGCTCTTGAATATAAGTCTAAGCTACGTCGCTTACGAAAAATTCGCCCAGATATCAGCCTCTCGTCCGACTTTATCATTGGCTTTCCCGGTGAAACAGAGAAAGACTTCGAAGATACAATGAAACTAATCAACGACGTCGGTTTTGATACATCGTTTAGCTTCATCTATAGCGCGCGCCCTGGCACTCCTGCCGCGGACCTAAAAGATGAAACCCCAGAGGAATTGAAAAAACAGCGGCTGCATATTTTGCAACAACGCATCACACAAAGCGCCCATGAGATAAGCCGACGCATGGTTGGAACGCAGCAGCGCATCTTGGTTACCGGTTTCTCTAAAAAGGATCCAGGTGAATTGCAAGGCCGAACTGAAAACAACCGCGTGGTTAACTTCAAGGCCAATCAGGACCGTAGCGATGCCGCTCTAATAGGTCGTTTCATTGACGTGAACATTGTTGATGCCTACCCCAATTCCCTTCGTGGTGAGCGCATAGATAACAATGACTACTAATTCTGGAGAGAAAAACAGTAGCGTCGCCAAACGTAGTATCACTCTCAGCCCTGAAGATAATCAGAGGCTATCAATTTTGTGCGGCCCGTTTGACGAGAACATCAAATACATTGAGAAACGCCTTCTGGTGGAAATCAACAGGCGCGGCGCAATGTTTAATATCCGCTCTGACGATGAGGACCGCGCACAAGCCGCTGCAAATATACTGAAGTACCTGTATCGAGACACAGAGCATCAAAGAGACGTCAATCTAGAGAGCGTTCAGCTCTATATTCAAGAGGCCTCTCAGGATATTGCCACTGCCCAGCCAGTCGAAGACATCCACGCTATCATCAAGACACCCAAGCTTCAGGTGAAAGCGCGTAACCAGAACCAGATACTCTATTTACAGCGGGTTAAACAGCACGATATCAACTTTGGCATTGGGCCCGCCGGTACCGGCAAGACGTACCTAGCCGTGGCATGCGCTGTCGAAGCACTGCAAAAGGAAGAGGTTAAACGTATTCTATTAGTTCGCCCTGCTGTGGAAGCCGGCGAGAAGCTAGGATTCTTGCCGGGCGATCTTGCGCAGAAAGTCGATCCGTATTTGCGCCCTCTTTATGACGCTCTGTATGACATGCTTGGTTTCGAACAAGTCGCTCGCCTGATTGAAAAGAACGTCATAGAAATTGCCCCGCTTGCGTTCATGCGAGGAAGAACACTCAACAACGCGTTCATCATTTTAGATGAGAGCCAAAACACAACGCCCGAGCAAATGAAAATGTTCTTAACCCGGATCGGCTTTGGCTCTACAGCCATCATTACTGGCGATATCACCCAAACAGATCTCCCTAAAGGAGCAAAATCCGGATTATCACAATGCATGGATATCCTTGGCGGTGTAGCGGGTATAAGCGTAACGAGCTTTAACTCTAAAGATGTCGTCCGTCACCCGCTTGTGCAACGCATTGTTGAAGCATACGATCGTTTCGACTCGAAAGGACAAAAGAATGGCTAGCATTGATTTAGATCTGCAAGTCGCTACCAATTATACTGGCGTGCCAAGTAATGCAGAGTTCAAAGCGTGGTCACTCGCCGCCCTTATGGCAACCGACAAGCACTTTGAACTGACTATCCGCGTCGTCGATACGCCCGAGATCCAAGAGCTAAATGCCAACTACCGTGACAAGGACAAGCCGACGAATGTGCTTTCTTTTCCTTTTGAAGCGCCAGAACACATAGAGCTTGATCTGTTAGGCGATCTAATCATCTGCGCCCAAGTGGTTAACGCTGAAGCTAAAGAACAAAACAAAGATGAAAAGTCGCATTGGGCGCACATGACAGTACATGGCGTTCTGCACTTACTAGGCTATGACCACATCGATGATATTGAGGCTGATGAGATGGAAGGACTTGAAATTAAGATTCTCCATGAATTAGGCTACGCAAATCCGTATTCCCAAGAGGCAAACTAGTTCAACTAATGAACGACGACACTCCCAGTAGCGAGCCAGCTTCGAAAAGCTGGCTAGAACGCATATCGCAAGCATTTTCTGATCAACCTGATAGCGTTGATGAACTGCTTGAAATCTTAAGAGATTCAGAGCAAAGAAACGTTCTGGACGCAGACGCACTGAGCATTATTGAAGGTGCCATTCAGGTTACCAAAATGCAGGCGCGTGAAGTCATGATACCGCGCTCCCAGATGATTACCGTGAACGCAGATGCAGACCCCGAAGAGTATATTGATGATATCATCGAATCTGCACATTCACGCTTCCCCGTGTTTGGAGACTCAGATGATGAGCTTGAAGGCATCCTACTCGCGAAGGACCTCCTTCCTCTCGCTCTAAAGGGCGAATTGAGACGAAGCGCCGTGATAGATTTGCTTCGCCCTGCTTCGAAGATACCGGAAAGCAAACGATTGAATGAACTGCTCAAAGACTTCAAGCGAAATCGTAACCATATGGCAATTGTCATAGACGAATATGGTACGCCGTCAGGACTCGTCACTATCGAGGACGTGCTAGAACAGATCGTTGGCGAGATTGAGGACGAGCATGACATCGAAGAAGAGACCAACATCAAAACGCTTAGCGATAAAGAGTTTACTGTAAAAGCACTCACAACGATCGAGGAGTTTAACGAGTATTTTGATGTTCAGGTTCCAGAAGATGAGTTCGATACGATTGGTGGGTACGCGATCAAACGATTTGGCCGCTTGCCCAACCGAGGCGATGAGACTCGATTCGAAGGTTTTAAGATCACTGTACTGAACGCCGATAGTCGAACCGTCAGGCTATTAAAGTTAGAAAAACTTAACGCTTGAGAGACACAACAAGAGCGAGCGCCGAAACACGCGCTCGCCCAAAAACAATAAGAAGGAAACCATGCGAGGCGCACTCATTCTATCGGTCGCTATATTTTTATCGGGCGCCCTACAGACACTTGCGCTGAGCCCTTACGACTACTGGGTGGCCAGCATAGGCTCTCTGGTTTTGTTCTTAGCCCTCACGAAAGCGCTCGACCCCAACTCCTACCTTAGCCCCAAGAGCGCCTTTTATCATGGTTGGCTGATTGGTTTCGGCTTATTTGCCTCAGGCGCTTCGTGGGTTTATGTCAGCATCAACACTTACGGCAATGCCCCTCCAGCATTAGCCGGTTTCCTTACGTTATTCTTTGTTGCCGCACTGGGTTTGTTTCATGGTTTCATGTTTTGGCTCTATTCGAAGTTAAAGTCCAAGTATTTGGGTTTTAACGTGCTTCTCTTTGCGACACTGTGGGTGGGAAACGACTTAGTACGCAGCNTGTTCCTCACCGGTTTTCCATGGCTGTTTATCGNCNACTCACAGCTTGATNGCCCATTATCCGGATGGCTACCCTTGATTGGCAGCTACGGAACAACCCTCATACTTAGTATTACCTCCGGCGCCTTAGTTGCGCTCAGCATTGATCGACAACACCGTACCGCCTTGCTTGTAACACTCCTTTTGATAGCGCTATGGACTCCGGGTTATCTTTTGAAGGACAAAAACTGGACGGTTTCAACAGGAAAGCTGCAGGAAGTCGCTTTGATCCAATTG
>NZ_LWFU01000655.1:0-7998 GCF_001635135.1 Oleiphilus sp. HI0080 | reverse complement strand
GGACGTCATAATCTCGGGGCCCTGAGTCGAACCAGTGCCTAGCTAAGTTCTCTTGAAGTTGTTCTGGAATTCCGACTCGTTGAAGTACCGTTTTGCATTTAAGTAACGAGATATCAACTGTGCCGTTGTTTTCATGGAGTTCAAAAAATAATGGTATTTCGTTTAGTTGATGCGCGGGAGCTTTTAAGTAGGCGATCTTTTTGTAAACATTCTGATGGTGTTTTCTTAGCGAGACTGAGAGCGACTTTAAGTGGTTGATATAGTGTTTAAGTTGTTGTTTACAGAGTGGGGGAAGTCTGATCAGTCGAGTATTGTTGTAGGGTTTATTTTTATCATCAATCAAAATCCATTCGCCGTCGATATTGTGAGAGTCAATGGGAACGAACTTTCGTGGTCTAAACCCAGTTGCACACCACAACAGCCAGAGGGTGTAGCAAGTAAATGA
Organism: Oleiphilus sp. HI0080; assembly: GCF_001635135.1. Taxonomy (NCBI): domain Bacteria; kingdom Pseudomonadati; phylum Pseudomonadota; class Gammaproteobacteria; order Oceanospirillales; family Oleiphilaceae; genus Oleiphilus; species Oleiphilus sp. HI0080. The sequence continues at coordinate 7,553 of NZ_LWFU01000655.1, read as the reverse complement.
GTTATGAAATCTGATGATGTCTTCTAGGCTTGCGTTTTCAAGATTTTTCTTGCTGGCTTCAAGATCTACTATGAGTTTTCGCAAAGTATGATTATGTTTGCTCGGCGGGTAATAGAGGAGTGAGCCAGTTCTTAGCCCAGCAGCGTTGTTTAAAGGTGAGCAAGTAGTGGCTCCAACTTCCTCACAGATGTTTTGGTAAGTCTTCTCTACCGTCGTGCAATCTGAGCTGTAATAGTAGTCTTCGACAGATGGCGCGAATTCGTTATTTGCGATCGCGTGAGTCGTCAGCATAGGATCTGACGTTAATTTCATTCCAGTGAAGAACAGAGCTGCGCGTAGTTTCAAAGGTGTGATTCTAGCTCCTGTTCCTGAGGCGATTTTCGCGCAGGTGTTTCGGACTAGTGCGGTAGCATCTTGTGTTTTTAATCGTTCTAGAAGTGCAGGTATAGATGTTTCATGAATACGTAGAAAATCGTACATGATATCTGGCATTGTTAGAATCACATTCGAAGTGTTGGGGGCAAGCAATTCAGCTTGCTTCTCCGTAGGCATGAACCTCGATTCTATTTCCGGATAAGCGTGCGTCCAGGTTTTACTAGCAGTGCAAAGTTGAATGTTCGGTGATGACTCGAATGTGCTTTCGACAATCGTTGTGTTTTGTATGTCGTCTGGGGTTGCGCTCATTAATAGAGTTAGTAAAGCGGTGAACTGCTCGATTGGTTGAAGACCCCCACTGTCACGTATGTATGTCAAAGCGCTTGTTATTTCTAGTTTGGATAGGGCTTTCCAGTCTAGCGGCAGATACTGATTTTCCTGTTCGTTTCTATACTTTGCTGAATGCAAGCGTGCCATGCGACCTGGGCGAGACAATTCCTTTTGCTCTTCAGAAGGGAGTGAAAGCAATGTCTGATAATTGGGCTCAGTTTTGTCATTACCGAAGTTTTTTGTTTTTCGAGCAAAGGTTTGATGCTCTCCGCTGATATCGCGGTGAGCACTTTTTGTTGGCGGGGTGGTAGGAGCTTTTTCAACTTCATCCACGGCATCATTTTGTTCATCTGAACCTAGAGGTTTTTCTAAAGATTCCCTTATAAGTTTCAAGCCCTTGAGGCTCGAGTTTAATGGATGGTGCTCTAGTTGTGAGGCGGCTATAAGTCTGTCGAGAGTGAGTAGTGGTGTTTTAAGATGAAAGAAACGGACTTCTGGCGCTTTTGCCTTGATGATGTCTCTGGTATTAACGCACAGTTGTCTTATGGAGGGTGCAACTTCGGAAGCTTGATGAGTGTTGGTGCGCAATTGGTAAATGCTGATCAAGCATCGAAGGAAGAAGCAGAGTTCTTTGTTTGAGTCATAGGTTGTTATTCGCCTTTCTACAAGTGTTGATAGAACTTCGAAATCTCGGATTTGGCCACGGATCAAGTTAGCACCGACCCGCTTGTTGTGGACTCCGAGCGAGTTATCACTTTCACAGAATATCTCGATGCTAGTTATTTCAGAGGGTTCTATATAGTGCGTTATCCAAGAATTAAATCTAATCGCCTCTAGCAGGCTCTTCATTGCAGCTGTGACCCCTTGGAGGGTCGTTGTTCCACAAATTTTAGCGACGGAAGATAATTCTAGAGCAGTTTCGGGTTGATCCATTGTTAGATTTTGGCTTTGTTGTTGGCATTTACATTATTGCTGTAAGTGTATAATATTTGTACGCGTAGAGGAATGTGCTGACGGAAGGTTTTTAAGTGGAAGAAATGGCGTCATTAGCTTTGATGACCAAAGCAAAAAGAGTCGACGGTGGCTTTGAGTTTCGCGAAGATAAGCTGCATGAAGAGTACAGGAAGGTTCATAAATCATGCCGCAGATTGTTCGATGCTGAGGGCATGAAGGTCGAAGATGTAGTAAAAGTTTGTGACGATGGAGCTATCGAAATACGGTTTGAGGTCTCTAGCCAAGCGCCTGACATGTTCGACGACGGATTGATTTATGATTCTAAGCGAAAAGAAATCGAGTCACTGATACGGAACTCTGATGAGATTCATAACTTTGTGAAAAAGCAGGATAAGGAAGGGCTTGCCGATTTGAGATCGAAATTGGGAGATGAAGACTACGATAAGTCTTGCACTTTTAAGCAACTTAGAGAGAGGCAGTCGTCTAATCTATCCTTCCGGGTGGGGGATCACAGGGTCGTGGTGCCAGAATTGACACCCCAAAATGATGTTGTAGATGAAGGTACGGCTAGGACTTTTGTTACGCGAATACATTCTTTCGTTTTAGAGACGTTACATTTAAATATGACGGTCGACGAGATCGGCCGCGTGAAGTTGAAATTTACGCCTGAGCAAGACGATAAGGTCATGTCAGTTTTTCGCAAAAAGCCCCTAAGAATAACGGCGATGTTGGCGCTGTCGATGACCAACAATTCTAAGAGCAAGGTGACCCAAGGAGAGCTCATCGACATCGAGGTCGTCGAGCAGGAGGCACTGCCTTTTTGAAAGTTTAAATTTAAGGATGCTAATTGCGACCTCGTTGCGACTAAAAGTGTCGTTAAGGTCCTTAAGATTATCCTAATTATTGATAAATTCGCACCCTAAGCCCTCACAATTTATATGAAGCAATTTATTCTCGGCACAGAAAGGATTGGTCACATATGTTTTTTAAGGAAGAAAGGCTAAATTTCTTTAAACCACTGGTAAGTAAATATCGTGAGCAAATTGCTCAATGCTTGTCGCTGCTCTACGAACGTCAATATAGCTCTAACGCCGATTATGGATCGTCATTGAGTCGGGACCAGTTAATTGAGGTTTTTGAGGAGGCATTGGCTCGATCGTCAAATCATATCTTTGAAGAGGATGATGGGCTTCAAGAACAGCGATTCAAAAGCGGCCGAGAGCAAGGTAGCTGGGTGTTGAATCAACTGATTGATGCAGGATGGATTGAGCGGCAGGTCGACCCTGCGACGCTGCAGTCTACCTTTCCTTTTAGCCGAATGGGTCGAATCTTTACACTTGCTTTGCTCGAGGCGGATAACACGCAAATTCGCACGCGGCATCGGAATACCCGCAATACACTGAATGCTTTAGAGGCATTCTCTAATCGTGGCGAGGTATACGATTTATTGGATGCCTATGAATACTCCGAAAGGATTATCACTGATTTCACAGACATTATCTCTGAGCTGGAAGAGCGTAAGCGGGAGCTGGTCAAGGAGGTAGAGTCACAACAACTGATTCAACAAGCAACAGATCAGTTTTTCGATTTCATGGAGAAGCGTTTTAAACCCGATATTGCTGTGCGTCTGTCTGCAGATAGTGTTGAAAAACATCGTGAAGATATCAACAAGGCGATATCCAAAATTAAGCGTAAGAAAAGAGAAGAAAAGGCAGACGCGGAAAGACGGTTGCGTAAAACGGTTCCCGAATTATGCGATGCAAACGAATCCTTCCTAATGCATATTCTCGATACGATCGATCAAAGGATGCGCAATGCGTCAGACATTATGTTGCCAGCATTAAGGCGCTCGTTACATGGGTTTACGCGCCGAGCTGACATCATTATTCGACAGCTAAGCTACATGAATAGTCATTCAGGAAATGATTTAGTAGAGATATGTCGGGAGCTAGGTGATCTGCCTGATAGCGAGTATGCAGAGCGCCTCTTGGCTGCTGCTGAGCTACTATCTCCAATGAGTTTGAAGTTTGTTGATCCTGCTCAAGTAAAGCTTAGCGAGCGGAAGCAGAAGCAATGGGTGGATGGCGCAATTCACGAGCCAGGAGCCATAGACAAAGAAGCGCAAAGAGAGTTGATGATACAGCAATTGTTGGATCAGGCGTTCATGATCAACAAAAAACAGGTTAGCGAGTATGTCGTTAATTCGTTGCGTGCAGGGCGAAAAATATCAACACGGGATTTGCCGATTAATGATGCAAGAGACTTGATCGCAATGGCTCATGTCATAGAAATTGGCGGGGTAAATCATCTGAGCAGTGATCACCAATTTTTGGTTAAGCCAACTGGGCAACAAGTAACTGATACCCCTTATTATCACTCATTCGATGAGTTTACGATTGAACTCGTCAGTCATCGCAGCGAAGCTGCAGAGCTAGCTGAATAGAAGGACTAGGGAATTATTTATGATTAGTGACGTAATACAAGAGGCATTGCAGTCAAAAAACCTTGGTCCTGATGATTTTTCTGAGTTAGTCATTAGACTTTTAGATCACAGTGTTATCACTCGAGATCACAGCCAGGTTGAAACGCGCCTTTATGATCGTTTTGTGCAATGTGAAGAACTAGTTGAAGATTATCTCGCTCCGTTAAAGGTTCGAATCCAGCACGATCGAAAGTTCTGTTTTGTAAGAGTGTTTCCTCCTGGAGCGATCATTCCCGGGATTCCAGATCCGGATAATGATGCCTTCAACAGTGGCTTTAGAGTTAAACCTTCTCAGCAGGATATTGCCGTCATATTGGTTTTGCGTGTGGAATACGAGAAGTCGATACGAGAGGGCCAAATCGATGAAAAAGGATGTGTTTTGATTTCAATGGAGAGCATGGCGATCTCGCATAAGAATTTATTAAAACGCGCTTTGCCCGAAAGCCAAGGCGAGCGGTTATTAATTTTGAAAAGACTGCGTCAGCTTCGTCTTATTGATTTTAATTTGGACGAAGATATCGGCAACAGCGATAGCTGGATTAGCGTTCAGCCATCAATCACATCTTTTGTCAGTGACGATGTTTTTAGTGCATTGTATCCAATTGAACAAGACGCTTTAAATCGGGAGCCACAAGATGTTTTGTAAACGCATTATCTATGTGAATTGGGGCAATATTCCGAATGAGGAGTTTGAACTCGGTCCGATTAACTTGTTTTCTGGTGGAAATGGCTCGGGGAAAACTACAGCAGCAGATGGTTTGCAGTCACTCATGACCGCTGCGCACGATAGTCTTTATCATTTTAACCCAGGGCAGGAAGAGACTACACAAAGAGGCCGAGGAGGTAAGCTAGTACGAACGCTCGCTTCCTATGTGATGGGCTGTGATGACGGTAAGTACGCTAGACTCAGAATGACTGATGGTTACATCGCGGGAGTTTTTCATCCCACTCGCGGTGAGTCAGCAGAGCCGTTTACAGCAGTCATGTGTGTAAGAGCGCGCCTGGATGAAAGTGTGAATCCTAAGCAGGCGCGCCAGGAAGAGATCAAGTTTCTAATTCTTCCCGACCAGCAACTGCACATTTCCGACTTTATCCGTAATGAGGCAGGTGGCAAATCTATCATTACGATGGATGAAATTGCTCAGCACCTTTTAATTCAATATGGCAAGAGATCTGTTGAAGAATACGACAAGAAAGGCCCGTATCTTCGCAGGCTATATGGCGCCTTTCGAGGTTTACCAAAAGCCGTTTCTGATAAGGAAGCTAAGCATGCGGCACGAACGTTTTCTAATTTTATGGCCTATAAGCCGGTAAAGAGCATTTCCGAATTTGTTGCAAATCAGGTGCTTGAACCTAAAGACATTTCGGATGATATCCGGCAGGTATCGGAGCTTATGAAAACGATTCACGGGATGGAAGAGGAGACGCGAACGCTTAAATATGCCATTGAAAATCTCGAACAAGCCAGTGCAAGTTCCAACAACTACATAAATAACTGGATTGACCGCACCATCTATGAGTATTCGAAAGTTTCGCGACAGTGTCTGATCAAGCAAAAAGAGTATCTCGAGACAAAGGAAGAACAAAGAGCCAACACTAGAAATATAGACGAGACGCAGAGAGAAATAGATAAAGCTAATGATAAAAAGCAAACATTGCATGAGCAACTCGTTGAGCTGGAGGCCAAGCGGCAGGGTATTGATGCTCTAAAAACAAAAGATGAGCTTGAGGCTAAAGTAGAATCAATCCGGCAAGAGATTTCCGAGAAAGCCAAGCCTTTCTTAATACAAAATCATCAATTTCAGCTCAATTATCAGGCGACGAATGAGTTGGTGGAAAAACTAAGCGCAGCGCATTTATCTGTTGATTTACCATTGCTAGGTGGCGAGGAGTTTAACAGATATATCAGCCAGCTAGTCGATGGCCCTAAAGAAAGCCCAATAGATGCCAACAAGCTTCTTACTCGGGACTGGGTTGATTCCGCTTCATTAGAGCACGCTTTGGAAAGTGTGCTTCGGCTTGAGTCTTTGCATACACGTGTGTTTGAGCTTGTTCATGACTCCGATCGAGATGGCACCAACAAAAGTATTCGGGATCAAGTTGTCGCGATGCACACTACTAAGCAAGGACAGATGCAGCGCATCGCAGAGCAGGTGAAACAAAAGCAAAGCGAAGTAAAAAAACTGGAAGCTCATCGTGTCGACTATCCGCCACATGTGTCTGTGGCGATTGATGCTATTCGTCAGCAATGTCCAGAGGCCAAACCGGCAGTACTCTGTGATTTTATTGAAGTGACCGATCCAATATGGCAAATGGCTATAGAAGGTTATATGGGAGGGTCCCGTTTCTCTATTCTGGTTGAGCCTGAGTATGAAGCGCAGGCAATTCGCATAGTCCGTAGTTTAAAGGGAAGGCGCAATTCCGCTCGCGTTATTCAGGGAGGCAAAGCAAGGAGTGATGCTCAACGTTCATCGATTCCGAGTAATTCCATCATTAATGTGATGAGTTTCAGCCACAAAGTGGCCGAATATTATGTGCGCGCGTCCTACGGAAACGTAGTTAGAGTTAGCGATGAACATGCGTTGAAAGATGAACGAAGAGCAATAACGCCCGATGGATTGGGTTCTGGCAATTACAGCATGTTCCGGTGCGACATTGATGATGGCGATCTTGTGTTTGGACAAGAAGCGCGAGAAAGAGCTCTAGTTGCTAAAGAAAGGGACCTGCAAAAGTTATCAGAACAGCTCGATTCGATCGAAACAGAATATCATCGTATTGGTCGAATTCAGGAGTTGATGGATGGCATTAAACAGATTGCCTGTGCGGATATNATCAATGAAATGCTTACCCTTTATCGGGAGCTGGATAAAAATGAAGCCACGTTAAATGCTTTAGACCTTTCCGCTTTTGACGACTTGGAAGCTCAGTTGAAAGCACTTTCTTCTCAGCATGATGAAATTGATCGTTTGGTCCAGGCGCTGCGAGAGAGAATAGGGGGGTATCAAACTGATGAGAAAAACCTAGCGCTTAGAGTTAAAAAGCTAGATGGAGAAAAAGAGGCGTTAGTTTCTCAAAAAGAGGATAAAGAAGAAGTTGTTCTGAGTGTTTCCGATATCTACCCTGAGCACAATGCGGAGGAGCGTATCTCGAAGGCAGATGAGATGAGCGCAAGTGCTGATAATGTTCAGGATTTCGATGCGTTGATTGAGCAAACGTCGAACGCCTTAGAAACCTTAGATCGAAAGCTATATGATCAGATTAGAGATCACAATCTGCATAACAGTACCTTTAACCATATCGCTGTCATTGATACCTATGGTGACAAGCATGACCGCGAATACTTCAAATCAATTGTAGGTGTCGCCCGTCAAGTCGAGTCCGTATACAACGCACTGAAGAATAATGTGTTGGC